>JAQTZZ010000034.1 GCA_028687545.1 Candidatus Wallbacteria bacterium | reverse complement strand
CTGATCCGGCCCAGGACACCAGCGAACCCATGGTAGTCAATGTTTTTCCGGCAGCAGACACCACTGATGTGGCGGTCAATTCGAAAATCTCGGCTACATTCAGCGAGGCGATGGCAGCTTCCACGATCAATGGAACGACTTTTAGATTGGCCGGACCTGGCACAACTGCGGTCTCAGGTGAAGTGACCTATGACGGCACAACCGCGACTTTCACGCCTGCCGACCTTCTTGCGGTCAGCACGATTTATACGGCAACGATCGGCACTGGTGTCAAGGATCTGGCAGGAAACAGCCTCACCCATGAGGTCAGCTGGAGCTTCAACACCGTAGCCGCCATACCTGTAACCCACGGCCTGACCGTGAACCTGACTCCAGACGGAGCAGTGACAGCTGGCGCGAAATGGAGCGTGGATAACGGGACTACCTGGAAAGACAGCGGAACAAATGTGGCGCTCCAGGCAGGTACAGCTTATGACATCACATTCGAGGCAGTAGTCGGATACACAGTGCCTGAAGCATTCCATGGGACAATGGAAACAGGAGATACTACCGAGACTTTTGCTTATACAGTGTTGAATCACGGCCTGACAGTGAATCTGACGCCTGCGGAAGCGGTGACAGCTGGCGCGAAGTGGAGCGTAGATAATGGGACTACCTGGAAAGACAGCGGAACAAATGTGGCGATCCAGGCTGGTACAGCCTATGACATCACATTCGAGGCAGTGGTTGGTTACACAGTGCCTGAAGCATTCCACGGGACAATGGAAACAGGCGATACAACCGAGACTTTTGCTTATACAGTGTTGAATCATGGCCTGACAGTAAATCTGACTCCGGCAGGAGCAGTCACTGCAGGAGCAAAGTGGAGCATAGATGCAGGTACTACCTGGAGAAACAGCGGCACGAATATAGCGCTCCAGGCAGGTACAGCCTATGACATCACATTCGAGGCAGCAGTCGGATACACAGTGCCTGAAGCATTCCATGGGACAATGGAAACAGGTGATACAACCGAGACTTTTGCTTATACAGTATTGAATCATGGCCTGACTGTGAATCTGACACCAGCAGGTGCTGTCACTGCAGGAGCGAAATGGAGCGTGGATAACGGGACTACCTGGAAAGACAGCGGAACAAATGTGGCGATCCAGGCTGGTACAGCCTATGACATCACTTTCGAGGCAGTGGTTGGTTACACAGTGCCTGAAGCATTTCATGGGACAATGGAAACAGGCGATACAACAGAGACTTTTGCTTATACAATATTGAATCATGGCCTGACAGTGAATCTGATGCCTGCGGAAGCGGTGACAGCTGGCGCGAAGTGGAGCGTAGATAATGCGACTACCTGGAAAGACAGTGGCACGAGCGTGGAAATCCAGGCTGGTGCAGCCTATGACATCACATTCGAGGCAGTGGTTGGGTACACAGTGCCTGAAGCATTCCACGGGACAATGGAAACAGCGGACACGGTGGAGAGCTATGCTTATACAATCCTGAACCATGGCCTGACCGTGAACCTGACGCCTGCCGGAGCAGTGACAGCAGGCGCGAAATGGAGCATAGATAATGGCACAACCTGGAGAAACAGCGGCACGAATATAGCGCTCCAGGCAGGTACAGCTTATGATATCACATTCGAGGCAGTGGTTGGATACACAGTGCCTGAAGCATTCCACGGGACAATGGAAGCAGGCGATACTGCCGAGACCTTTGCTTATACAGTATTGAATCACGGCCTGACCGTAAATCTGACTCCAGCAGGAGCTGTCACTGCAGGAGCAAAATGGAGCGTTGATAATGGAACGACCTGGAAAGACAGCGGAACAAATGTAGCGCTCCAGGCAGGTGCAGCCTATGACATCACATTCGAGGCAGTGGTTGGATACACAGTGCCTGAAGCATTCCACGGGACAATGGAAGCGGCTGACACAGTGGAGAGCTATGCCTACACAATCCTGAATCACGGCCTGACAGTGAATCTGACTCCAGCAGGAGCGGTGACTGCTGGAGCGAAATGGAGCGTGGACAACGGTACTACCTGGAAGGACAGCGGGACAAGCGTGGAGATACAGGTGGGAACAGCCTATGACATCACCTTCGAGACAGCAACCGGATATACAGCGCCAGCGTTATTTCACGGGACAATGGAAGCAGGTGATACTACTGAAAGCTATGCTTATTCAGCAATCTATCACACACTTGCAGTGACGATTACACCTGCAGATGCGGTGTCGGCAGGAGCTAAATGGAGCCTGGACGGAGGCACAAATTGGAGAAACAGCGGGACAACTGCAGAGATTCAGGAAACCAGGACTTTTGAAATCACGTTCAATACTGTAAACGGACTCACTAAACCAGCCAATCTCGCTGGAACAATGGAAACAGCAGACACGGCGGAAACTGGCACATATACGGTAATTTCCGGGGCACTCTGGATCCAGTCCACAGCAAATGCAGCATTTTCGGCCCGATACTGCCATTCCAGCATAGTCTATGAAGGCAAACTGTGGGTGATCGGTGGTAATGACGATGTTAATAAAAAAGATGTCTGGTCTTCCACTGATGGAAAAACATGGACCTGCGTTACTGTAAATGCAGCATTTTCTGCACGGAGAGGACACACGAGTTTAGCCTATGACGGCAAGATGTGGGTGATCGGCGGCGAAGCTGGTGGTTATACAAACGATGTCTGGTCTTCCACTGATGGGGTCACCTGGATTCAAGCCACTGCCACAGCTGGTTTTTCCACTCGAGCGTATCATTCCAGCGTAGTTTTCGACAATAAAATGTGGGTGATTGGAGGCTATAACGGCACAATTAATAAAGATATCTGGAATTCCACTGATGGAATTACCTGGACAAAAGTCACTGACAGTACGGCTTTCTTGGAAAGAGAGTGCCATGCCAGCATAGTCTATGACAGCAAAATGTGGGTGATCGGGGGATATGATGGAAACAGTAAAAACGATGTCTGGTGTTCGGCGGATGGGATTACCTGGACTCAGGTTAAAGCCAACGATGCAAATGGATTTCCAGCCCGGCTTGGACATACAGGTATAGTTCATGACGGAAAGATCTGGGTGCTCAGCGGCAATGCCAGTACATATAGAGACGATGTCTGGTCTTCCACTGATGGGATCACCTGGACACAGGCCACTGCAGCAGCGGAGTTTTCTGCACGCTCATATCATACCAGCGTAGTCTATAACAGCAGGATATGGGTGCTCGGCGGAAATGGAACTGGTTATCTAAATGATGTCTGGCACTCAGCCAACACCGCTGCCTGCACTCCTGTAGACATCGGGTTGTCCACCACAGAAGTTACCATGGAAACCACTATCTACACTCTCCCTGCCACAGGCGAAATCCAATACAATGACGGGACCTTTACTGCCAGGACTCTCAGCTGGGTAAAAACTTCAGGTGACGGCAACCTGATCGGGAATGTCTATTCCAAGGGAACGGCAACAGGTACTGTTGAAATTACTGCGAGTTATACTGAAAACTCTGTGACAGTCAGCCGCAAACTTACGCTACATCTGACAGATTGGATCCAGGCTACAGTAACTGCTGCGTTTTCCGCTCGAACGTCGCATTCAAGCATAGTTTTTGCCGACAAAATGTGGATGATCGGGGGCATTGACGATACCAGCATGCATAACGATGTCTGGTCTTCTAATGACGGGGTCACCTGGAGCCAGATCAAGGGCAATGATGCAAACGGCTTTTCTGCCAGATTCGGACACACAAGTTTAGTTTTCAATAACAAAATGTGGGTGATCGGAGGAAATTCTTCTGCAGGAGGATGCAAAAGAGATGTCTGGTCATCCGTTGACGGTGTCACTTGGACCCAGGCCACTGCAGCAGCGGGTTTTTCCGCTCGATACGGACTGATGAGTGCAGTCTTTGACCACAAGATGTGGGTGATTGGTGGAACCGATTCCTCAACATTGAGAACAAATGATGTCTGGTTTTCCACTGATGGAGCTGTCTGGACCCGGGCTACAGCAGCAGCAGCTTTTTCTGCCCGCGCCTTGGAAACGGTAGTAGTATTTGCAGATAAAATGTGGGTGATCGGCGGGATTGACGACGATGATAATAAAAAAAATGATGTCTGGTTTTCCACTGATGGGAAAACCTGGACCAATGCCACCACGAATGCTGCTTTTACCGCTCGATACAGACACAGAAGTGAAGTGTTTGAGAATAAAATGTGGGTAATTGGAGGGAATCTTGGTTACTCAGACTATCAAAACGATGTCTGGTCATCAGCAGACGGAATCACCTGGGTCCAGGCTGCAGCAGCAGAATTTTCCCCTCGAAACGGACATACAAGCCTGGTTTTTGATAACAAAATATGGGTAATTGGAGGTAGTGACAGTTATTACAAAAACGATGTCTGGTATTCAGCTAAAACCGCAGCCAACACTCCGGTTGACATCGGGCTTTCCACCACTGAAGCCACAACTGAATCCACTACCTACACACTCCCTGCCACTGGGGAAATTGAATACAATGACGGGACTTTTGCCACTGAGAACCTTTCCTGGAACATCACTTCAGGCGGCGGCAGTCTGGATGGGAACACATACACCAAAGGAACGGCATCCGACACTGTGGAGATTACTGGGAGTTATACAGAGAACTCGGTGACAGCAAGCCGCAAGTTTGTGCTGCATCTTGCGGACTGGGTACAGGCCACTGCAACGGCTTTTTCCGCTCGACACGGACACACGAGCGTAGTTTATGGCGGCAAGACATGGGTGATCGGCGGGCAGGGAGTCAGTGGCGTAATGAACGACGTCTGGTCTTCCTTGGATGGGAACACTTGGACACAGGCAGCAGCTGATTTTACAGCTCGAGAGTTTCATACCAGCGTAGTCTTCAACAACAAAATGTGGATAATCGGCGGTGATGCTGGTGGTGATAATAACGATGTCTTGTATTCTACGAACGGAATCGCCTGGACTAATGCCAAATACAATGACGGCAGTGGTTTTTCTGCTCGCCACGGACATACGAGCGTAGTCTTTGACAACAAGATGTGGGTAATCGGTGGTATGCAAAGGTTTTCCTTTTTGAATGACGTCTGGTCTTCCGCGGATGGGATCACCTGGACCAAAGCCACTAGCGCAGCTGGTTTTTCCGGTCGCTGTAAACACACAAGCATAGTCTATGACAATAAAATGTGGGTGGTTGGCGGCACTGACGGGAGCTATATGAATGACGTCTGGTCTTCCACGGATGGAGTTACCTGGACTCAGGTTTCAACAGCAACGCCGATGTTTTCCGGTCGAAATGCTCATACCAGCATAGTCTTTGACAACAAGCTGTGGGTAATCGGAGGCTTTGACGGAGGCTTCAAAAATGACGTCTGGTCTTCCACGAATGGAGCTACCTGGACCCAGGCCACCGGTAATGCTGGTTTTGCGATTCGTGAGTCTCAGACCAGCGTAGTCTTCAACAACAAGATGTGGGTGATTGGAGGATCTGCCTCAGGTGTCAATAAAAATGACGTTTGGTACTCAGTTTCCACAGCAGTCAACACTCCTGTAGACATCGGGCTTTCCACCACTGAGGCCACTACAGAAGCTGCTGTTTACACTCTGCCATCCACGAGTGAAATCCAATACAATGACGGTAGTTGCACAGCCCATGATCTTACCTGGGTCAAGACTTCCGGCATCGGGAGCCTGGACGGGACAACTTATACCAGAGGCGGTGAATCCGGCACAGTGGTCTTGACTGCCAGTTACACGGATAATTCAATCACAGTAACCCGCAAACTCACCCTGCATGTGGCGGATTGGGAGCAAGCTGCTGCGACAGGTCTGACAAGCCGTTATTTGGCTTCCAGCCTTGTTTATAACAGTAAAATTTGGGTGATCGGCGGCCGCGATTCAGGCAACCGGGATGATGTCTTGTCTTCGGCTGATAACGGGAAAACCTGGAGCCAGGTCAAGGCGAATGACGGAAACGGTTTTTCCCGCCGCTTAGGGCACACGAGCCTGGTGTTTGCTGACAGAATGTGGGTGATAGGCGGTTATGACGAAACGGCAAACAATAAAAATGATATCTGGTGGTCCACCGACGGAGCTACCTGGAACGATGTTACTGTAACGCAGGCATTCCCGGCTCGTTACGGTCATACAAGCGTTGTTTTTGACGGCAAAATGTGGGTGATGGGAGGTACCGGAGGCGGGGGAGCGAAAAATGACATCTGGTATTCCAGCGATGGAGCGGTCTGGACTCAGGCCGCTGCTGCCGGGTTTTCCAAACGTTACTACCACACAAGCGTAATCTATGACAACAAGATGTGGGTGATCGGCGGCACTTCGGATGAGATGACAGGCGTTTTTAATGATGTCTGGTATTCCGGCGATGGAGCTGCCTGGACCCAGGTTACAGTGACACAGGCATTTCCGATCCGTTTCGGTCATACGAGTATAGTCTTTGGCAACAAATTGTGGGTGATCGGAGGTCAAGACAACATGTCCGCAACCAGAAATGACGTCTGGTCATCTGCAGATGGGGCAGTCTGGACCCAGGTCAAAGCCAATGATGCCAATTACTTTTCCAAGCGTTGGGGGCACACGAGTGTGGTATTCGACAATAAAATCTGGGTGATTGCAGCCTACAATATAACTGATCTGGTCTGGCATTCGGTTGCTACGGCAGCAAATACCCCGGTCAATCTAGCTCTTTCCACTACAGAAGCCACTATGGAAACAACGACATACACTCTCCCTACCACAGGTGAAATTGAATACAATGGCGGTATTTTTGCAGCGCAGAATCTTTACTGGAACATCATTTCAGGAGGTGGGAGCAGAAACGGGAATGTTTATTCAAGAGATGCAACTGCAGGTACTGTCGAACTGACTGCGAGCTATGCGATAAATTCCGTGACAGTAAGCCGCAAGTTGATCATTCATAAAGTTAACCCGATCCTTACGGTAAATTTGACCCCTGCTGAAGCAGTGGCTGCCGGAGCCAAGTGGAGCATCAATACAGGAGCAGATTGGAGGAACAATGGAACTACTGCCGAACTCCAGGCAGGTATGACTTTTGAGATCACTTTCAGCACAGTGGAAGGATATGCCAAGCCGGCCTCTATTGCCGGAACAATGGAAACCACGGATTTAACGAAAAATGCGGTTTATACTGTGATTGGGGCTGCCTGGACCCAGGCTGCATCAGATGCGGCGTTTGCCGGGAGACATTACCAAACCAGCGTAAACTTTGACAACAAGCTGTGGGTGATAGGCGGCATGATCGGTGCTGCAGCCAATGATGTCTATTCTTCCACAGATGGAAATACCTGGACCCAGGTTACTGCTGCAGCCGGTTTTTCCGCTCGATTTGGACACTCAAGCGTAGTCTTTAACAACAAGATGTGGGTGATAGGCGGCTATGACTTTACATATAGAAACGACGTCTGGTGGTCTGACGATGGCAACACCTGGCATTGTGCCAGAGCAAGCAGCCCATCAAATGGTTTTGACAGGCGAATTTATCATACCAGCGTAGTTTTTGACGACAAAATGTGGGTAATCGGCGGCTTTGACTATAATGGAAATAAAAGAAACGACGTCTGGTCTTCAGCTGATGGAATCACCTGGACCTGCGTTAAAGCAAACGCAGCGTTTACCGCTCGCTACGATCATACGAGTGTAGTCTATGACAACAGGATGTGGGTGATCGGCGGCAATGACGGTGGTTTTAAAAATGACGTCTGGTCATCCACTGATGGGATCACCTGGACCCAAGCTACTGTCGCAGCCGTTTTTTCCAATCGAGTCGAACATACGAGTGTAGTCTATGACAACAGGATGTGGGTGAGCGGCGGCAATGGCGGTGGTTTTAAAAATGACGTCTGGTCATCAACGGATGGGATCACCTGGACCCAAACTACTACTGCAGCCGTTTTTTCCGCTCGATGCTATCACAAGAGCATAGTCTTTGACGATAAAATGTGGGTGATCGGCGGCTATGACGGCTCCAAGTATCTGAACGACGTCTGGCATTCTGCAGCTACCGCAGTTAACACTCCAGTCGACATCGGGCTTTCCACTACGGAAGTCACCATGGAAACCACTATCTACACTCTCCCGGCCACAGGTGAAGTCCAATACAATGACGGGACATTTACTCCCAAGGACCTCGTTTGGAACGTCAATCCGGGTGACGGGAGCATAGCCGGGAATGTTTATACAAGGGGCACGGCAGCAGGAACTGTCGAACTTACGGCCAGTTATTCGGAAAATTCAGCGACAACAAGCCGCAAATTTGTGCTTCATCTTGTCAACCACAATCTCAAAGTGACTATAACTCCGGCTGAAGCAGTAACCGCCGGAGCCAAGTGGAGTATCGACGGTGGAAGCAATTGGATAACCAGTGAGATCAATACCTCTGTGCAGGTTGGCAGGACTTTTGAGATCACGTTCAGCACTATGGAAGGATATACCAAGCCGGCTGATATTGATGGAACGATGGAAACCACAGATTTAACGAAAAATGCGGTTTATACAGTGAGTGTGGCTACCTGGACGCAGGCGTCTGCCTCAGCATGGGGAGGAAGGGAAAATCACACCAGTCTGGTTTATAACGGCAAGCTGTGGGTAATCGGCGGCTATGCCGGCAGTGATAAAAACGATGTCTGGTCTTCAGCGAATGGTACTACTTGGACCCAGGCCACTGCAGCAGCCGGTTTTTCCGTACGACACGGACATACCAGTGTAGTCTTTGATAACAAGATCTGGGTAATCGGCGGCCTGAGCGGTGGCAGTGTCTATCTGAATGACATCTGGTCTTCAGGGGATGGGATAACCTGGTCTAAAGAAGTTGCTGCAGCTGGTTTTTCCGCTCGATACAGTCATACGAGCGTAGTCTTCAACAACAAGCTGTGGGTAATCGGCGGCAGTACCGGGGTACCTAAAAACGACGTCTGGTCTTCAGGGGATGGGATAACCTGGTCTAAGGAAGTTGCTGCAGCTGGTTTTAGCGCTCGATTCTGGCACACGAGTGTAGTCTATGACAACAAGCTGTGGGTAATCGGCGGCAGTATCGGGGTATCTAAAAACGACGTGTGGTCTTCAACTGATGGAATCAATTGGACCTGTGTTAAAGCAAACGCAGCGTTTTCCACTCGATACAGTCACACGAGTATAGTCTATGACAACAAGCTGTGGATAATCGGCGGCTATGACGGCAGTTGTAAAAATGACGTCTGGTCTTCCACTGATGGAATCACCTGGACTCAGGTTTCAACATCAACGCCGATGTTTACCACTCGATACAGTCACACGAGTGTAGTCTATGACAACAAGCTGTGGGTAATCGGCGGCTATGACGGAGGCTACAAAAACGACGTCTGGCATTCAGTTTCCACAGCCAATTCCTCAGCCAGCAACACTCCAGTTGACATCGGGCTTTCCACCGCAGAAGTCACCTCGGAAACAGCTACCTGCACCTTGCCTGTTACAGGTGAAGTCCAATACAATGACGGGACTTATGCAACGCAGAACCTTTCCTGGAGCGTTACTTCAGGTGGCGGCAGTATAAACGGGTATGTTTACACAAGAGGGGCAACTTCAGGCACTGTTGAACTGACTGCCGGTTATACTGAAAACTCAGTGACTGCCAGCCGCAAGCTGGTGCTTCATGTTGTATTTAAACCCACCCTGTCAGTGACTCTGACTCCTGCTGAGGCAGTGACTGCAGGAGCCCAGTGGAGACTCTCCGGCGGCAGCTGGAAAAACAGCGGAGCAACGCTGGAAGTCCAGGAAGGAACCAATTTTACGGTCGAATGCAAGGCGATCACGAACTGGAACACTCCAACAGCAGAAGCCCATCTGATGGGAACCGCAGATACCAGTGAAACAATGACTTATTCTCCTGTTTACGGGGCATTTTGCTCAGAAGCCACTGACAGTGCAGAGTGCTCCGGCAGATATGGGCAAACAAGCTTGATTTACAACAACAAGATGTGGGTGATCGGGGGATTTGGCGGCAGCTGGAATAATGATGTCTGGTCTTCCTCAGACGGTGTGCACTGGACTCAGGCTACAGCCAGTGCGGGCTGGACTGCAAGAATTCGCCACACCAGCCTGGTTTTTAACAACAAGATGTGGGTGATCGGGGGAGCCAGGATGAGTACCGGCAGCGATAAAAACGACGTCTGGTATTCCACCGACGGTGCTGACTGGACTTCTGCCACCTCCAATGCAGGCTGGAGTGCAAGATTTGGACATACCAGCCTGGTTTATGACAACAAGATGTGGGTGATCGGAGGAGGTGACAACAGCGGCAACTATAATAATGATGTCTGGTGCTCCTCGGATGAAGTGAACTGGACCCAGGTCAAAGCCAATGACGGGAATGGATTTTCCCCACGACGTAATCACACTAGTGTGGTATTTGACAATAAAATGTGGGTGATAGGCGGGCTTGATCAGACCCCGTCATATAAAAACGACGTCTGGTATTCAGTTGACGGTGTGAGCTGGACCCAGGCTCCAGGCAGTGCCGGCTGGTCTGCAAGATATTGGCACACCAGCCTGGTCTTTGATAATAAGCTATGGGTGAGGGGCGGATGCAATGGCAGTGGTTTAAACGATATCTGGTATTCATCAGACGGTGTGAGCTGGACCCAGGCTACAGCCAGTGACGGCTGGGCAGCAAGATACGGACACACCAACCTGGTTTACAACAACAGGATCTGGGTGATCGACGGATATGGAGCCAAGTATTACAACGACGCCTGGTATTCCTATGATACAGCCCTCAATACTCCAGTAGACATCGGGCTTTCCACCACTGAAGCTACCACTGAAGCCACTGTTTACCAACTGCCTTCCACAGGCGAAGTCCAGTACAATGACGGAAGTTTTGCGCCGGGTAACTTGACCTGGACGGTGGGAGGTATACCTGGGGTCTATTCTATCAACTCTCCATTTGGAAACGAGGGAGGTACAGTTGAGGGCACCGCAAGGTATACGGAAAACACTGTGACTGTGAGCAGAGTAGTGAAAGTGCATTTTCTTGCTCAACCTGAAAATCAATAAACTGGGACCTAATTTTGCGAATTAAATTGGATAAACGAAATAGGTTGACCACCTCTGTTTACAGCAGATCCGGCAGAATATTTATGGCATAAAGCGGAACATTGGTCAGCCAGTCTTCTTTCCTGTAATCCGACATGGATGTGCGGATCGCGTGCTTGGGTGAATATTTTTTAGAACTATTGCATCAAACATCACAATAGTCAAACGACTTTATGTTGTTCGACCACAGAATATCGAATAACTTCGTGTGATAGAGGTCGAATTGAAGAATAAATTGACAGGACCAAATTTCTCCAAATGCAAGTTGTGATTAGAATTGCATCTAATCTTGTTTTCCGCTAAAATTTTATTGATTCCGCTAATGCATAATCGCAGTTTTATGGGGTAACAACTTGGATAAAATCACTGAACTGAGAGAGAAAAAAGCGGCCATCCAGAAGCAGGAAGCTGCCAATGCGGGCAAGCAGCACGAAAAGGGCAAGCTCACTGCCAGGGAGCGGCTGGAGCTTCTCTTCGACAAGCAGACCTTTATCGAAAACTACCAGTTCGCTCATCACCGCTGCACTCAGTTCGACCTCGGCAACAAGGAGATCCCTGCAGACGGAGTGATTACAGGATCAGGGTCTGTTGGAGGCAAGCTGGTCTTCGCCTTTTCCCAGGATTTCACCTCATCCGGCGGCTCTGTGGGAGAAATGCATGCAGACAAGATCTGCAAGGCCATGGAAGCGTCCCTCAAGTATGGAGCCCCTTTCATCGGCATCAATGATTCGGGTGGCGCCAGGATTCAGGAAGGGGTGATGTCCTTATCAGGATACGGCAGGATTTTCTACCTGAACACACAGCTCTCGGGCGTAGTGCCACAGATTTCCATTATCGCAGGACCCTGCGCAGGCGGAGCAGTCTATTCGCCGGCTCTTTCTGATTTCATCATCATGGTTAAGAACAGTGCCAAGATGTTCATTACAGGCCCGAATGTAATCAAAGCTGTCACAGGGCAGGATGTCAGCCCTGAAGACCTCGGCGGATATGCAGCCCACATGGCTCATTCAGGAGTCGCTCACTTCGCGGCGGAAGACGACCAGGATGCGATGGAAACAGCTAAACGTCTGCTTACCTATTTTCCTTCCAATAATCTTGAGGAACCGCCGCTTTTGAAAGAGGATTTCGAGCTGGACGAACTGCCTGCTCTGGACGGGATAGTACCTGAAAACCCAAAAGAATCTTATGACATGTTGCAGCTGATCAGCCGCCTGACCGATCAGGACAGCTTCCTGGAAGTGCAGAGCGGTTTCGCCAAGAACATGCTGATCGGATTCGCGAGAATCGCGGGACGGTCGGTAGGCATTGTCGCCAATCAGCCCCTGTTCCTGGCTGGAGTGCTCGATATCAACGCGTCAGACAAAGCCGCCCGCTTCATCAATTTCTGCAATGCCTTCAACATTCCCTTGATAAATCTGGTGGATGTTCCGGGATTCCTGCCAGGGATCGAGCAGGAATATGGAGGCATCATCCGGCACGGCGCAAAAATGCTATACTCCTATTCCCATGCCACTGTGCCCAAGATCACACTGATTATCCGCAAGGCATATGGTGGAGCCTATCTCGCCATGTGCAGCCGCGACCTTGGAGCAGACGCAGTCTTCGCCTGGCCTACTGCCGAGATCGCAGTGATGGGTGCGGAAGGAGCCGCCAATATCGTGTTTTCCCGCGAGATCAGGGAAGCGAAAAAACCTGAGGAATGCCGCAACCAGAAGATCGAGGAATACCGCAAGGCTTTCGCCAATCCCTATATCGCGGCAGGCTACAATTTTGTGGATGACGTGATCTTTCCCCGCGATACCAGAAAGTTACTGGCTTTGACACTTGAAAACATTTCCAGTAAGCGCGTTTCACATCCCTACAAGAAAAACGGGGTGATGCCCGTATGATGACCAATCTGCTTTTCGGGCTGGAACTGACACTGCTGGGAATGGGTGTGGTTTTCGTGGCACTCTGTCTGCTCGCTTTCGTGATCCACCTTTTTTCCTATCTCCAGAAACCCGGACAGCTTTTTCCAGGCTCAGGACCATCGACAGAAGAAGAGAGGCGGTTGATCGCAGTGATCGCTGCAGCGGCTACTGCAGTTCTGGACGAGAGCTTTGAACTGAAAAAAATAGTGCTGGTCAAGGAGAGGAGACAGTTCAACACGTTGTGGTCATTCGAGGGAAAAGTGGAACTCATGAATCAGAATATTTCGAAAGGACGCGATAAATGAAGAGACTAAGGATCACTGTTGAAGGCAAGACATATGAAGTGGAAGTGGAAATCCTGGAGGATAAGGGGAAAAATGCCGTTGTGAAGAGAGTGGTTGAGGAATCCTCGCAGAATCTGGCCAGATCATTTGAAAAATCGCAGAAAATAGTGGCTGACGCATTGGAAACTTCCATCAAGAGCCCGCTCGCAGGCACTATCATCGAGGTCAAAGTCACGGAAGGGCAGAGCATCACTGAAAACCAGCTGGCTGTTGTGATCGAGGCCATGAAAATGAATACGAATCTCTATTCGCACAAAGCCGGGCGCGTGAAGAAGGTGCTCTGTGAAAAAGGCCAGAAAGTGGAATTCGGCCAGTCTCTCGTGGAACTGGAATAATGGAAATTCTTAGATATCTGGGTGAGATCATCAGGCAGACCGGATTTTTCCATTCTACCCCGGACCAGCTTCTGATGCTTGGAGTAGGGATTCTGCTGATCTATCTCGCTGTAGCCCGCGATTTTGAGCCTCTGCTTCTGATGCCGATCGGATTCGGCGCCCTGATTGCCAATATACCGAATAACAATCTCATGTATGACGGATATTTCTATCGATCGGACCTGAAAAATTCCGCAGCCTTTGTAAGCAGACTGAACAGTCAGAACGATCCGTTTTCCATTTATCTGAAGGAACATCTTTCTGCAGACATGCAGAAAAAACTTACTGATTATACGGTTGGAAAACTGGATTCAAAGTTCGAGTCTGATCTGCTGACTGAGCTCAATAATCTCATGAACGGCCAGTCCTTTTTTAATGAGGATGTATTTAAGAATTACAGAATTTCTTCTGAAACCCTGAAGCTGGCGCGTACGAATCTGACTGAAGAAAAACGCTTCCGTCTGAACAGGCTCCTGATTGAAGAAGTCTATTCTGATGAAATCTATCCCGGCCCTGGCGAGACTTATGGTCTTTTCTATTACATTTACCACGGTGTAAAACTGGAGATTTTCCCGCCTCTGATATTTCTCGGGATCGGCGCAATGACTGATTTCGGCCCGTTGATTGCAAATCCCAAGACATTCCTGCTGGGTGCCGCAGCTCAGCTCGGCATTTTCATCACACTGATCGGCGCGATGTTCCTGGGATTCACGCCACAGGAAGCAGCTTCCATCGGCATCATCGGAGGAGCCGACGGACCGACCGCAATTTATACTACAGCCAAGCTCGCTCCTCACCTGCTCGGCCCGATCGCAGTGGCAGCATATTCATATATGGCGCTGGTACCGTTGATCCAGCCGCCGATCATGAGGCTTCTGACCACCAGGCGCGAGCGGATGATAGTGATGACTCCGCTGCGAGAAGTGTCGCGGCGTGAGCGGATCCTGTTCCCGATAGTGGTCTGCATTACCTGTCTTTATATTGTTCCTGCAGTTTCCGCTCTGGTAGCCATGCTGATGTTAGGAAACCTGATGCGCGAAGTCGGTTGCGTGGAGCGACTGGCTGACACGGCCAGAAATCAGCTGATGAATGTCGTGACGATTTTTCTGGGTACTGCAGTCGGTACCACGATGCGGGCTGAAACTTTCCTCAACCTCGCCACCATCAAAATCCTCATACTGGGTGCAATAGCCTTCAGTTTCGCGACAGCCGGAGGGGTGCTGCTCGGGAAATTCATGAATCTGGTCAGTAAGGACAGGATCAATCCCCTGATCGGCGCAGCAGGGGTCTCCGCAGTTCCCATGGCTGCGCGGGTAGCCCAGAAAGTGGGACAGAGTGAAAATCCCCAGAATTTCCTCCTGATGCACGCGATGGGTCCGAATGTGGCCGGCGTGATCGGCACAGCTGTGGCAGCCGGTGTGTTGCTGGCATTACTGGGATGAAGCTCTTTGAAGATTTTTCACGATTGAAGATCGATTTTTCGAGCTTGGATTCAGACAGGCTTCTTTACAGCTACGACGCTTCCCCACATGAATCTAAACCGCTGGCAGTCTGCTGGCCGGAATCGTCTTCCGATCTTTCAAAGATCGTTAAATACTGCTCAAAACAGAGCCTGCCGGTTTATCCGAGGGGAGCAGGGACTGCCATGACCGGCTCGCCGCTCGCCGTTAAACCTGGGATCGTTGTATCATTCGAAAAGATGCGGAAAATTCTGGAATTTTCCCCTGAAAACATGATGGTCACAGTTCAACCCGGCGTGATTACAGGTGAACTCAAGAAATTCTGCCTTGAATCTGGATTTTATTACCCGCCTGATCCGGCTTCAGCCTCAGTCTGCACCATCGGGGGCAATCTTTCCACCAATGCAGGCGGTATCAGATCCCTGAAATACGGTACAACCAGGAGTTATCTGCTCGGCCTGAAATACATCAATCATCAAGGCAGGGAAATTATACTTGGCACGAAAAACCTGCGCTACGCGCTCGGATATCCGCTGCATCAGCTGTTCTGCGGAGCCGAGGGGACGCTCGGGCTGATTTCAGAAATCACTCTCAGGGTGATTCCAGCGCCTTTGGCATTCAGGACCGCTTATCTTGGATTCAGGGATTTGAAGCTGCTTACTGAATTCGGCTTCAAGTTCTTACCAGGCCGGGGAATCACTCCTGCCATCCTGGAATTTATGGACCAGACATGCCAGAAAGCTGTTGAGTTGCGGGAAAAAGCGAACTGGAAGAGAGACAATCCATATGCTGTGCTGATTCAACTGGACGGCAGAAGCGTGGAAAAAATCGACGGAGCCTGGAATATGGTGAGAAAATTTGCAGGAAAAAATCGCCTGGATTTTACGGAAAGCACAGACAATGGAAACGAGTTCCTGCGCTGGCGCAAGGGGCTGATGTCTGCCTTCGCCAATCTCAGACCAGGCGTACTTGGCGGAGACCTGGTCGTACCCAGAGCCCGTCTTCAGGATTTTGTCTCGAAAGTGGAAAAGCTGCATTCCAGATTCAAGGTGCAGTTCGTTCTTTTCGGGCACATCGGGGACGGCAACCTTCATCCCAATGTTCTGTTCTCTCCTGACGATAAGTCGGAAGTCACAGAAACAAAGCTCCTTTTTGCAAAACTGCATGCAATCGCTCTGGATCTTGGCGGAGCTGTTTCGGGCGAACATGGAATCGGCATCGAACGGCGGGGTTTTCTGAAGAAAAACCTGGGGAAAGATGCTGTCAACTTGATGAAGGAAGTGAAAGCAATATTTGACCCGCAGGGGATATTCAATCCGGGGAAGATTATAAGTGAATAGTGAATAGTGAATAGTGAATGGGGAATGGGAAGTGGGAGATAGGAATGGCATTATCTTTTCTGACCAATCACTTTTCACCATTCACCGATCACTTTCAAGACAATCGGCTGGTAAGCAATGGGGAAAGAAATGAAAATAAATCCTTCTAACTGCCTGAAATGTAATCTTTGTGCTGAAAACTGCCCGGTTTACAAGCTTTTTCCTATAGAGCGCCATTCTCCCCGGGGGATGCTGAAGCTGATAGAAAACGGTTTCAATCCCCAGCTCTGCACATTATGTGGGAAATGCGAAAAAACCTGCCCGCCCGGGATTCAGATCAGGAAAAAACTTCTGGAAAAACTGCCTGTATTTTCGAAGAAGTCAAGGTTTTTCAGCTCTGCGTTATCTAAGCCTTTTGATCCGCATGAATGCGGATCCGAGACGCTTTTATTTCTCGGCTGCAGGATCTCGGATCTGCCTGAGAAACGGAAAAAAAAGCTGTTCAACGCTTTGGCAGACTTACATTATCAGATCGATGAACTGAACTGTTGCGGCTGGCCGCACTTCCTGACCGGGCAGGACCCGGTGGAGAAAATTGAAGAGCTGCGAAACTATTTCTCGGCATTCAAGATGATTGTATTCGCCTGTCCTCATTGCTATGGATTCTGGAAAATGCTGCGACATGAACTGGACTTTGAAGTCAGGTACTATCTCGAAGTCATGAATTTTCAGACAAAAGAAAATGTGTTCTTCTCCTGCCTGGCACAGGGGCTGGGATTTTCGAATAAATTTACCGGAGCTGCCGGAGTGCAATGCTGCGGTTCTGGTGGAGGAATTCTGGAACTTTCCAGTTCGTCAGAATTGAAGAGTATCAGAAAAAGCTTCAGGCGTGCCATAGGATCGACCAGGGAGCGCTATTTTGATTGCGGGTATTGCCTGGAAGCTGCCGGGAGCGGAAAATTTATCTGGGAATGACCGGACCGTGGACAGGGAAAGAAGATTCGGGTAAAATAAATTGGTGATGGAGAATTTTCTTTGGACAGGCAGATGTCGACCATAGCGCCCAGGCTGGTGATAGCTGGAATCACCAATCTGAAAGACGCTGAAACCTGCGTTTCGATTGGGGTGGATGCGATCAGCCTGATCTTTTATGATGATCCAAGGCAGCTGACCCTGGAAAAAGCCGCGGAGATCTGCAATGCACTTCCGCCTTTAATTACGCTCATCGGTGAATTCAACGACCTGCCGCTCGAGCGCCTGAAAACCATCCAGCGTATCTGCAGGCTCTCAGCGGTACGGATGCTGGGTTCCGAGAACAGTGACTATGTCCGCAGAGTGAACGCCAGAATGATCAGGGTAATCCGTCTGAAACCGGCAGGATCACCTGAATCTGAATCCTGTGTCACTGTAGCAGCCGATGTTTTTCCTGATTTCAACTTCTATTATAGAATGAAAAACGACGGTAAACGCTTCCACCTCTGGAAAGAAGCGGCTTCCGCATTATCCAAGTATCCGAGGAGCATGGTGTCTGGGAAAATCGATCAGGCGAACCTGGCCGAAGTGCTTAAGCTTTCCCCATACGCAGTTCGGATCAACAGCGGGGCTGAGCTTTTCATAGGTAAAAAGGATCCCAGAATCATCGAACAGATAGTTAAAAAAGTCAGAAGCTGATCAGTATTTCAATTCTGTCAGAAATTCGACGGTTATGTCAGAATTCGGACAGCAGCAGCCCGCTAAATTTTAATAGATTTTCAGTTTGGTTTCTGCAAAACAATCAACCAGGCTGTTTCTCTCTTTTCCATCCTGTTTGGCACGGGATTTGCGATTATCCGTTCTATCGATAATCCAAGGAGGGTCTTATGAAAACAAGTCGAATTGTACTGGCTGCTGCGCTGGTGCTGGTATCAGCGCTTGCCATTTCCGCTGCTGTTAAAGGGGAAGGCGATTCGGTTCTGAATTCCAAGTCCGGAAACAATGATGAGAAAGGTAAGCTGCAGCAGATGTTTTCCTTTGACAAGCTGGACACAAATCACGATGGTGTTCTCTCCAGGGAAGAATTTCAAGCCTGCCAGCCTGTGGTCCGCAAGATGGGAGAAGCATTGTCCAGGATCCGCCAGATTGTGAATGGTGGAGACAACAAGGCTATCGGGAAATTGAAGGAGTATGCGCTGAAGACATACGATCTCAATCACAACGGGAAACTGGATCCTGAGGAAAAGGATGTTATGAAAAAGGACAGAGAGGAACTGGTAAAAAAATACGATAGCAATAACGACGGCAAACTTCAGCCTGAAGAGCGCAAGGAATTGATGAAGGAAGTCAGGGAGAAGCTCGGAATCACTGCAAACGATAAAAACGACTAATAGAATCATCAAGAGTTTGTGGCTCGAGGCTCGGGGTTCGAGGTGTGGGGTTAGGAAGGGAGTCGGAATTCCGCCCTCGGACCTCGTCCCACGAACCTCGAACCTTTACTTATTTATTTGTCAAGATCCCGTGAATCATGCATTCAACCTGAAAAATCTCTCCTGTTCCAACGACACGATAAGTTCCGCAACTCGGGCAGCAGAGAATTTTACCGTCTTCGAGCGAGCGGATAGTCACAATTTCCAGAGATGACAATGAAGCATCCGATTGTAGGGACGAACGGCTGTTCGCCCTTACAAAGAGGTGTTTCTCCAGGGTTTGGTTCAGTTCAACCAGATTCCGGCGGCAGCATCTTTCTGCCAGGTTGCTTTTCAGTTCCGGCAACCGCCAGACAAGAAGAAGTATCACCCCTGACAAAATAAGCAGTGAAAAGGTTTTTCTGCCTATAAAAATTTTTCAAGCTCCGACATTCTGGTTCTCAGCAGAAGCTTATTGAAATCACTGTTGGAGGCATTGTCGGAATCAAGGTTGTTGAGAGTTCTGCAAAGTCGCCGGGAGAGGGGTTGAAAAAGATTCCGCTCCTGCTGATTCAAGCTGTCCAGGAAAAGCAGGTAAATGTTCAGCTTGGCATATGACTGCATCCTGACAATCCAGGAGGTGATCATGCTGAATACCTCTTCTTCATTTTTATTGAATTTGTCCAGGATTTCGCGGGCTTCCCTGGTATGGGAAGACAGCGGGAGATATTCCTGGGCGGTTTTCTTCAACTGCGATAAAAGATTCCGGTAATAGCTGTCGAAATTGCTTTTTTCCAGAAGAACTGCCAGCCAGTGTGTATCCCGGCCGAACATGGTCTGCTCATATGCCAGATCCGGAACCATCAATGAGACATAGATCGAGAGGCCATGGGCATTCTTGACCCTGTCGCCGGAATGATTTTCGCTGATCACGCAGTTCAGGAGCTCTTCCCTCATTTTTCCGGATCTATCCGGACATCTGGCAAGCAGATCAGAGAGATCTACGAAATCCATCAGGTTGAATTTCTGCACTTCATCCTGGGCTGAAATGAATCTTTTGAAATCAGGTTCGGATTTTAAAAGAGTCAATGAAAAAGCGTCTAAATCGCGGATCAAAGGCTCGATTTTAGCACAATCCACAGCCGCCATGGTAACATCGTTTGCCAGCACCTGAAACTGAGAGTCGCTTTGATAAAAATTCACGAATTGCTCGGTGAGTCTGGCCAGCAGATCTTCTGTCCTGATGGCAGGTTTGCTTTCCAGAATGTCGAAAATCTTGGAATACGGCAAGCCAGGGCCAGGGATGTTTTCTTCTGATGCGAACATGTATCTGGTCACATGGCTCAATTCATAAGCTGTTTCAATGTTGCTCATCAGGCAGGCGTCGAAGCCAACAACATCGAATCCACCGGTTTTTTCCAGGACTTTCCTCAGTTCCGGTACGGTCAGGGTTTCAACAGTTTCTGTAATCTGCCTGGCCGAGCTTTTGAGTGGTTTGAAATTCACGCCTAAAATACCGTCACCATGGCTCCAGATGATCAGCATGTTCCTGCGGGCTGGATAATTCTTCAATCCCCAGGCCAGAAAATTCGAGAGCACTTCAGGAGCTGCAGGGTTGGAGGAGTTGCCAAGGTTCTGAAGCAGAATCATTTTGTCTTTTTCAATATAATAGCGCCGGCTGCCATTGAAAATGTCTGATTCTGAATTTTCTCCAGTACGATCAGAGAGAGCTGTATTCCTGCAATTCCCTACTTGCACCACAAAATTCACAGACTGGTTGGAACCAAGCGATTTCAGCTCAGACAGATCGTCTAAAGCGCCTTTCTGCAGATCCTGTTCCACTGCCATATAGATGAAGATAGACCATTCTTTGGGTCTTGAAGGTTCAATTGCATTGGAAAAAGCCAGGTTGGAAACAAGCAGTAACAATAGTAAAAAGGCTTTCAGGATAATTTGGTAGTTCATTTTAGCAACAACTCAGGTTCGTGGTTCGAGGTTCGGGGTCCGGGACTCGGGGACGAGTTTCGTTGTCCGTGGTTCGGGGTTCGGAGTGGAGCCGAAGATCCGTTTCCATACCTCTTACCCCGTACCTCGCACCCCGTACCTCGCACCCCGTACCTCGCACCCCGTACCTCGTACCTGTAATTTGTTATTTTGCCGCTTCTTCTCCAGCGTTGAGCGCTTTGATGTTCAACTGCAGAAGATCAGCCTTCTTCCCTGAAAGCTCTTTTTCAAGGGCTTCGATCACTGTCTCTTTCTTAACGATCGGTACTTTCTTGAGCAGTCCGCCGAGAGCTACAACATTGGCGAGTTTCACATTGCCGAGGCTGCTGGCGATTCCGGTGACTTCGAGATAAAACGCATTGATATCGCTGCGTTTGTGAGGGATCTCAATCAGGGTTTTATTGATCAGCAGCACTCCGTCCTTTTTCATCGCTGCCTCGAATTTTTCAAGAGACGGTCTGTTCAAAGCCACCAGTACGTTCGGATTGTTGACTACCGGGGTACCGATCCGCTTGTCTGAAACCACCACTGAGCAGTTGGCAGTGCCGCCGCGCATTTCAGGTCCATAGGACGGAATCCAGGAAACTTCCTTGCCTTCCAGCATTCCGGCATAGGCGATCATTTTGCCGAGGAACAGCACTCCCTGCCCGCCGAATCCAGCACAGATGATTTCGTACGTCATGCTTTCACCTCCCCGGGTTTGGCGTCCCTGAATACGCCCAGCGGATATTCCGGAATCATGTTGTCTTCCAGCCATTTCATCGCTTCATCAGGACTCTGACCCCAGTTAGTCGGGCAGGGGGAGAGAATTTCCACGAACGAGAATCCCTCACCCTTTTCCTGCAGTTCCAGGGCCTTCCTGATGGCCTTTTTGGTTTTATTGAGGTTGGCTACATTGTTCAGGGCCGTGCGCTCGATATAGCGAGGAGCCTTCAGCGTGGCCAGCATTTCGCACACGTGTATCGGATAGCCAGCGAATTTCGGGTCCCTGCCGTAGGGCGAAGTGGAGCTCTTCTGGCCTACCAGGGTTGTTGGAGCCATCTGCCCGCCTGTCATGCCGTAGATCGCGTTGTTGATGAAGACCACAGTGAAGTTCTCACCCCTGGCAGCTGCGTGGATGATTTCAGCCGTGCCGGAGGATGCCAGGTCTCCATCGCCCTGGTATGAAACCACAATCGAGCCAGGGTTTGCACGCTTGAGCCCTGTAGCAACAGCAGGCGCCCGTCCGTGGGAAGCCTGCACATTGTCGGTCTGGAAATACCAGTAGAGGAAGACTGAGCACCCTACCGGGGAAATCATCACGGTTTTTTCCAGGAGGGAGAGCTCTTCTAGCGACTCTGCCACCATTCTATGCGCTATGCCATGCCCGCAGCCCGGGCAGTAATGGAAAATCCTGTCGTTCAAGCCCCTTGTTTTCTGAAATATCTTTTCCATTTTTCCCCCTATTTATAATATTTTTTTACTTCAGCCACTATCTCGGCGGGAGTGGGGACCATCCCCCCGAAGCGGCCGTAAAAGTAAACAGGTTTCTTGCCGTTCACCGACAGCAGCACGTCTTCCACCATCTGGCCTGTGGACATTTCGCAGGTCAGGAAAAACTTCGCCTGATCCGCCCGTTTCCGGATGATGTCCTTGGGATAGGGCCAGAGCGTGATCGGCCTGATCATGCCTGCCTTGATCTTCTCTTCGCGCAGGGCTTCCACTACGTTCCGCACCACGCGGGAGACTATTCCATAGGCCACCAGCACTACCTCCGCGTCATCCATCATGAATTCCTCGTAGCGGACTTCAGTTTTTTCGATCAGATCATATTTCCTGTAAAGTTTTTGGATGTATTTCTCCATGTCCTCTGCGGCGAGGTAGATCGAGGTCACCACATGTCCGGGCCGGCCTTTAGCTCCAGTAAGAGCCCAGGCTGAATGATCGACTGTCTGAGGATAGCTTTCCTTGAATTCGACTGGTTCCATCATCTGACCCAGATTGCCTTCAGCCACCACCATCACAGGATTCCTGTATTTATCCGCAAGGTTGAAACCTTCGACAGTCAGATCCGCCATTTCCTGGACAGAAGACGGGGCCAGCACGATCAGATGGTAACTGCCGTGTCCACCTCCTTTCACAGCCTGGAAATAGTCGGCCTGCTCAGGGTTGATGTTCCCAAGCCCTGGTCCGCCGCGCATGATATTCACCAGCAGGCAGGGCAACTCAGCTCCCGCCAGGTAGGAAATCCCTTCCATCATCAGGCTTACGCCTGGAGAGGATGAAGACGTCATGGCGCGTTTGCCGGTGGAAGCAGCACCATAAACCATATTTATCGCAGAGACTTCAGTCTCGGCCTGGATATATGCGCCTCCCTCGATCTTGGGGAGACGGCGCGACATGTATTCCGGGATCTCGCTCTGCGGAGTGATCGGATAGCCGAAGTACAGTTTGCAGCCGGCCCTGACCGCGGCTTCGGCGATGGCCTCGTTTCCTTTCATCAGCACTTTCTTGCTCATCAAACCCCCTTATTTGAATATTTCGATTGCCACATCAGGACAGGTCATGGCGCAGGCACGGCAGGCGATGCAGCCGTCGCCGGCATAAACCGCAGGATGGTAGCCTTTTGCATTGAGCTGGGTTCCGATTTTAATTACTTTTTTAGGGCAGAGACGGACGCAGAGTGCGCACCCCTTGCAGATTTCTTCCTTGATCACGATCTTTGGCATTTAATCCCCCTTTCCTGAGATAAGAATTCCCCCTTCTTCCCATGGCTGTTTCATCTGTTTGCCGATAACCATTACCGGCACATCGAATTCCCGGTCCAGACCGGAGTAAAGATAACTGTCCATCACGGACAGGTAAAGCAGCGGATATCTGTCGATTTTTCTGACTTGAGCAAATCCTTCCCTGATGATGTCGGGGGTTGTCTCGTCCAGCAGGTGGGGATTGGCGATCATTCCTGTGATTGGAAGGCGCGCGCGAACCGCGATCTGTTCCGCCATCTCCAGGGTGTCTTCGTTTTTTTCGTTGAAAGGCCGGTAAGGATTCACCACCAGCCAGTGATTGTATGACTGTCCGATGAATTCCTGGTGAAACCTGGAAAGCACCGTGGCGCCGAGCTCTGATCCGCCCAGATCAAAAACAACTGTACTGTCTTCCTGGGCGAAGCTGTCTGCGATTTCCGGTGAAAGAGAAGGCAGGTCTGCATTTTCCATGCCTTCCTGACTGGAGATGACCCGGATACCTTTTTTCTTTAATTCATAGGCCTTCTGCCTGGAGCGAAAAAAGAGGTTCACAATGTCCAGGTCGACGAGAAAGACTTTTTCCACACCTGCTTCCCGCAGCTTCAGGGCCAGGTTGATGGCGATCTCGGTCTTTCCGGTGCCAAAGGCTCCGCTGATCACGGTCAGCCTTTTGCCGTCAGTTATATCCATTGGCGGTTTCCTCGCCCGACAGTACGCGCAGTCCGCCGTCCCTCAAGGCTTCCATCTCATCTTCGCCAGGATAGACGAATACCCTGCCGAGGAACGATACCCTGTCGGTGATCCACTTGATGTACCGTTTGTCATAGGCCAGGCCGCCTGTGAGCACGATGCCGTCAATTTTTCCGCAGAGCACTGTGGAGAGAGCACCGATCTCCTTGGCCACCTGATAAGCCATTGCTTCGTAAATCAAAGCGGCTTTTTTATCGCCCTTATCCACCATTTTCTCCACTTCTCTGGCATCAGCAGTGTTCAGGTAAGCCATCAGGCCACCTTTGCCCTTGATCTTTTTCTGAATCTCGGGCTCAGTGTATTTGCCTGAAAAACACATTTTCACAAGAGATGAAACAGGCAGGTCGCCTGTGCGCTCAGGTGAGAAAGGACCGTCGCCGTTCAAGCCGTTGTTGACATCGATCACCCTTCCCTTTTTATGGGCACCGATGGTAATTCCTCCACCCATGTGAGCCACGATCAGGGTGATGTCCTCATACTTTTTGCCAAGTTCCCTGGCTGCTCTTCTGGCAGTGGCTTTCTGATTGAGGGCATGGAAGATGGAAATGCGGTCGATTTCCGGGAGTCCTGAGAGCCTGGCGATGTCGTCCATTTCGTCCACCACTACCGGGTCGACAATATAGGATGGCTTTTTGATCTTGGCTGCCAGGTCACGGGCGATGATGGCGCCCAGGTTGGAGGCATGTTCACCGCGCTCGGCTTTTTTCAGGTCAGAGATCATCTTTTCGTTGACCTCGAATACTCCGCCTCTGATGGGTTTCAGAAGTCCACCTCTGGCTACTACAGCATCCAGAGATGACAGTTCAATACCTTTCTGTCTGAGCTGGGATTCGATGATTTTGGAGCGGAATTCATACTGGTCGATGATTTTCTGATACTTTTCAATTTCATTGTGATCGTGCCTGATCGTTTCGGAAAAAAGTTCCTTGTCTCCTTCGTAGACAGCGGTCTTGGTGGAAGTGGAACCTGGATTGATCACCAGGAGCCGGTACTGCTTCATTTTTCCTCCGAATTGCAGAAAATCGAAAACCTCGGATCATACTGCCCATTTCCCCGGAGGCTACAGCGAGATTACAGATTCCATACTATATTCGTACGGGCGTTGCATGCAACGCCCCTACAATCTATTTCATCCTTACATTTCATCAGCACATTACCGCCTTGGCCAGACAGATGGAATTGAACTTGGTGGCATCATCGTCGGCCCGCGAGAGAAGGATGACCGGTGCCGCGGCCCCGGCGATGATTCCTCCTACTGCTGCATGCGCGAAATAGATCAGCGATTTCCCGAGAATGTTGCCTGCGTCAATCTGTGGAACGAGCAGGATGTCTGCGAGCCCTGCTACAGGTCCGCTGATCTTCTTGTGCTTAGCTGCTTCCATAGATACAGCATTGTCAAGAGCTAGCGGCCCGTCGATGATGCAGCGCTTGATCTGGCCGCGCTCAGCCATCTTGGCAAGCTGTGCGGCGTCGAGTGTGGCCCGCATGTCGGGATTCACAGTTTCCACAGCGCACAATGGGGCCACTTTCGGACAAGGGATTCCCAGACGACAGGCAATGTCCACTGCATTTTCGATGATCTTGACCTTCTGGGCCAGGTCGGGGTAAAGATTCATCCCTCCGTCTGTTACAAAAAACATCCGCATCCTGATTTCCGCAGCCAGGATATGACTCAACAGCCCTCCGCTGCGCAACCCCTGCTCTTTATCCAGCACTGCCTTCAGCAGGGTGGAGGTGCTGATCATGCCCTTCATCAGGGCTTTGGCGCGATTCTGCCTGACCAGGTTGACTGAGACTGCGGCTGCCTCAGAATCATTTTTCGCCTCAATAATTTCAAAATCCGTCAAAGGAATCGAGAGAGTCTTGAGTTCAGCTTCGATCTTCTGGCGGTTGCCTACGAGCAGCCCCTCGATCAGGCCTTCGTCTTTGGCTTTTTTCAAGGCCGAAAGCACGACAGAGTCATCTGCGCAGGCTACAGCCACCCCGATTTTTCCGCTGCTTCTCGCTTTATCGATGATTTCCTTCCAAGTCATGCTTCCG
Organism: Candidatus Wallbacteria bacterium; assembly: GCA_028687545.1. Classification (NCBI taxonomy): domain Bacteria; phylum Candidatus Walliibacteriota; species Candidatus Wallbacteria bacterium. Next base: position 19,405 of record JAQTZZ010000034.1, on the reverse strand, counting down.
CCTAGGAAACTGCCACTGCCAGGGCAATGGAATGGAATTTGGTTTCATCTGAGTCGGCGCGGGATGTCAATACTATTGGAACCTTTGCGCCTGTGATGATTGCTGCGAGATGGGCTGAGGTCAGGAATCCCATGGCTTTATACAGGATGTTTCCGGACTCGATATCCGGAACCAGGAGTATGTCGGCGTGTCCCGCAACTTCACTGACTATCTTCTTATGCTTGGCAGCCTCCACTGAGACTGCATTGTCCATGGCCAGAGGGCCGTCCACAAGGCAGCCTTTGATCTGTCCGCGCTGCGCCATTTTGGAAAGAATCGCGGCGTCGATAGTGGCCTGCATGTCCGGATTGACAGTCTCGATTGCGCAGAGAGGAGCAACCTTGGGTGTCTGAATTCCAAGCTTATGGGCAAGTTCAACCGCATTTTCAATGATCATTTTTTTCTGGGAGAGGTCAGGTTTGATGTTCATGCCTGCATCAGTAATCACAATGAGCCTTTCCTGGTTTTCAGGCTCCATGAGTACTATGTGGCTTAGCAAGTCGCCTTTTCTCAAACCCCATTCTTTATTGAGTACAGCTTTGAGCATGGTTGATGTGGCCATCAGTCCCTTCATCAGAAGATGAGCTTCTCCCTGCGAAACCTTTTTCACGCAGATTTCAGCGGCTTCAGCTTCTGTCTCACAATCGATGATCTCGGCGTTGAGATTATTGAGTCCGAGTTTTTTGATCAAAGCCTCGATTTCAGTTTTATGGCCGACCAGGATTGGAGTGACAATGCCTTCGCCGACGGCTCTATTCAGAGAAAGAAGTACGTCTTCATCGTGGGCGCAGGCAGCGGCAATCTTTTTCTTGGTACCTTTTTTGGCTGCATCGACAACTTGCTGCATTTTAGTCATCATGAGATTTCCCCCTTTAGAAAAATAGTAAACTTTCTGTCCTTCTCATTTTCCTTGATCCCCAAACCAAGGAATATGTCTCATCTACTCCCGGGCAGATGAGAAAAAGATTTGGACATTCCTATTTTATCTCAATATACTTTTAATTAGCAAGTCGATTTAAACAGGGAACTGATTCAGATGACGACTTGCCGGGAAAAGGAGATTTTATGACTGCTGAAAACAAGCCTCCCAGGATTGACTGGCTTTCCGGTATCAGAGTGCTGCTGATCGCCCATTACATTCCGGGGCCGTTAGCTGCCTTTCTGCTCAAAGCTCTCGGTGCGGAGATCATCAAGATTGAACCTCCTCAGTTCGATTACATGAGAAAGCTTCCTCCTTTCATTTCCGGAAAAAAAGGCAGGATAAGTGCATACTTTCACGCCATCAATCAGGGATTCCAGAGTATAGTGGTTGACTTCAAGAAAAAAGGGGGTGTTGATGTACTGAGCGACTTGATCAGAAAGTGCGACATTCTGATTGACGGCAACAGAGCAGACTTTCTCACCGACATCCTGGGTGGAAAAATTTCCGAACTCAACAGCGAAATAGTGCATCTCCCGATAACCGCATTCGGATTGCATGGTCCCCTGAAAAAAATGGCAGGCCATGACAACAACATTCTTTCCATGAGCGGTGTTCTGAGTTATACGCCGATCACTGATGAAAAAACTGCAAGTGTTTTCTCTGTTCAGATAGCTGACATCACTGCCGGATATCTTGCGGCATTGATGGCTGTTGCATCCGCTCTGGGGAAGAAAAATGCGAAAAGCAGTTTTCGTGCTGACACTGTGGATGTGTCAATGCTCCATGCAGCGTTTTTTCTGAACCAGATTTATCTGTCAGCACTGAATGCGACTGGAAGGTCCCCGCTTCCCGGGAAAGAACTTCTGAACGGAGGTCTTCCGAATTACAGGATGTATTTGACCAGGGACTGCAAAAGTGTCTTTTTCGGGCCGATTGAACCGAACCTTTTCAAGAATTTCTGCGTCAGGTCTGGAAGAGAAGACCTGATTGCTTTAGATGGAAAAGATGCGGAAAAGTTGACGGCAGAATTGAAGAAGCTGATAGGGTCCAAAGCGCTTTTTGAGTGGGAACAATTGCTTTCTGGTTGCGACTGCTGCTTTACTGCTGTTTCCAGTCTCGAGGAGGCGGCGGGCAATGAGCAGATCAATCACCTCGGACTGGTCAGGGAAGTGAAAGACGAGGAATATGGAGTTTTAAAGCTTTCAGGTTTCCCCGCAGGCTTTACTGACCAAAGTCTGCAGCCTGAAATGGCGGAAAGCGCTCCAGAGCCTGGTCAGCATACGCGTGAAATTTTAAAAAATACTCTCGGATATCAGGATGAACTGGTTGCCCGGCTGGTGGAGGAAAAAGCTGTGTCTGTTTATGTCCCGTGAGCCTCTAACAAAATGTCCTTGCGTAAGTAACCGAGAAATGGTCATTTTGTATGAGGCTCAACGAATAGAGTCGGCTTTGCAGGCGAAATTTTTGGCCTTTTCCTCGCCGCGCAATACTCGCAGCGTCCCTAGAGCCAGTGCTTCCATCTCGTCCTCCCCAGGGTAGACCCTGACAGGCCCGAGGAACTCGATCCTTTCTCTCAGAATTTTCACGAGCGATTCATTATAAGCAATCCCGCCGCTGACAGCGATTGCATCAATTTTTCCTTTCAGAACCACCGCCATTTTGCCGGTTTCCTTGGCTACCTGGTAGATCATGGAGTCCAAGACAGACCTGGCTTTCTGGTCGCCGGAATCTGCCAGTTTCAAAGCTTCCTTGACATCGTTAATACCTAGATAGGCTGTCATGCCGCCTTCCCTGACAATCAGATTCTTCATCTTCTGCAGGCTGTATTTGCCTGAAAAGCAAAGTTTGACAAGAGGGCTTACAGGCAGCGTGCCTGTTCGTTCAGGTGAAAATGGTCCATCCTCATTGGCGTTATTGGCATCGATCTGGCGGCCTTTTTCATGGGCAGAAACTGAGATCCCGCCACCAAGATGGATGATGATCAGATTCAATTCTTCGTATTTTTTTCCAAGGTCCCTGGCGGTCCTTCTCGCCACAGCCCTCATGTTCAGCGCATGAGAGAGGCTGATGCGGGGAAGTTCAGGCATGCCGGAAAATCTCGACAGCTCATGCCATTCGTCCACTGAGACCGGGTCCACAATATAGGATTTGAGGTTTGCTTCCTTGCCGAGATCAGCGGCGATCAACGCCGCAAGGAGTGATGGGTGCTCAGTGACATAGAGATTGCGGGTGGCAAAGAGCAGGTTCTCGTCTACTATGTAGGTTCCGCCCTCAGATGGCGGCAGCGGTCCGCCGCGGGCGGCGATGCCTGCGAAATCAGACATTTTCAGGTTGTGTTTGGAGAGAAAATCATGGATGATTTTTTTCCTGAAATCCTGCTGCGAGAATATGTCAGGAAAGGCCTTGAGCTGTTCAGAGGAATGCCGGAGAGTTTCGTCGAACAAAAGTTTATCGTCTTCAAAGACGGCTACTTTTGTGGAAGTGGAACCGGGATTGATTACAAGGATTTTCATCGTTCCCCCAAATCAAGCTGAAAAATCCCCACTATTTTACTCCAAGGATACTGGTAATGCAAAAGGATGGAAATGCTTACTGCAAAGCATTTTCATCAGTTCCGAATTTGTTTGGCTGACTGGTTTTCAGGGCTTGAATTCGTTTCTGTTGGATTTTGAAGATTTTCGACATGTCCGGATTATATCATGACTGGAGAAAATTTCCGAATTACACGCTGTAGTTCCAGTCGATTTCATCTTACTTCCTTTCTGATTTCTCGATTCAACGTTCTGTAACAATTTTTTTGCCAAAAATTTTCTCTGAAAAAAGAAAGATCAGTTTATCATTATTATTGTAATTAAAAACCTGTGAAGGAGGCTGCATTGAAGAGACTGGCTGTTTTCATTTCCCTGGTTTTGATCTGGAGTTTCGCCTGGGCTGCTGCCAAAAAAGCGGATGAATCATCAAAAATCCCCAAAAAGCTTCAAAAGAGCATGGATGCCTATTTCAAGACAGGCAGTGAAAAGGATAAGGCAAAGATCGTCCAGTGGTTCGTGGACAACACATCCAATGAACAGAAAGTCAAAGCTGCGGCAAAATATCTCGACCTGAAAGTTGCTGACGGGCTGAAAAACGGCGGTCCCAATCGTTTCCTGCCTTTCGGCGGCCTGGTCGGCGGCCTGATCGGCGGGATATTCTATGGTGTGAACAGTTTCCTGTACAACTTCGGCACAGGCCTGAATAATTTCGCATACTATCACGGCCTGCCCCAGCTGCCTGTACCGGGAAATTATTATTCTGCCTGGGACGGCTGGTCATGGGGTTACAACTATGCTCCTGGCAATTACTGCAGTTTCACAGATTATTACAACACGCTCTATAAAAGCGAGGACGATGACTCGTTCTTTACCGATGAAGATGGAAACAATCCTTTTGACGATCCATTTTTCCAGGACAATCACAACCAGAACAATCAAAACAATAACGGGCCTGCGCCCTTTGACCCTTACTCAGATCCTTATGAAAACGACCCTTTCAGCGATCCGTTTTTTCATCAGTTTGACTGAGGTTTGAACTTTATGATGGGGGAACTGAGCCCCGGCTTGCGGCTCATCCCCCGTTCCTGGAATGCATGCAGGCTTAAGAAATTGGTTCTATGCATTTCTTACCAGCAGGACTGAAGCGAATCTGCAGTCATCATATTCAAAGTGTATACCTTCGCAGTAACTGCAGGGTCCGCCCCACTCGCTGTGATCTGCATCAGGTAAACACGCCACAGCCATGATCTGCACGATTCCGCCATGAGTTACAATCAGCAGGTTCTGTCCGTCTGCGAGCGAATCTGCCTGCTCCCTGACAAGTTCGGCCAGCTGTATCCCGAATTCATACACAGCACCCTTTTTCCGGAAAGCTTCTGAATATTCCAGGAAAGATGAATCCCAGTACACTTCATCCTCAACCCCGGGTTTGAGCTTGCTCAGCAGTTCCAGGGTAAGGTCAGGCTCATATCCCATGGCCTGAGCAGTTTCAATCGCTCTGGTAACTGTGCTTGTGATGACCCTGTCAAACCTGACAGTATTCCTGCCTGCTGCTTCGGCCAGTTTTTTGCCTTCTTCAGAAATGCTTTTCTGCCCTGAGTCCCTCATCGTATGCCTGATGATCTCGATGATCTTCAATGCTTAACCCTCTTCTGAAAATTGCTAATAAAATAGTAAGCCGCAGTAACAATTCGGTCAAATTATTTCCCACAGGATCATCCAGATATTCCGAAATCAGGATTTCTCAGTGACAGACTTGAACAAGCTGGACTTTGTCAATTTTCTCCAGGAAATCACTGCTGCGCAGGGATGGCTTAGGTTCTTATCTCCTCCATAAACGAGGTTTGAGTTCTCCCTGGAAAGGCCTGAATACTTTTTGAATTTTTCCAGGTTCCTGAAAAAGTCTCTGTTCACTGTTGCCCCTGATTTTATCTCAATCGCATGAATCTCAGGCCCTTTTTCCACTACCAGATCGATTTCGTTTCCAGTACTGTCCTGCCAGAAGTATGCGTCCAGCTTTTTTCCATTGTGAACAGCTGATTTCAGAAATTCGGAAATGATGAAATTCTCGAACAGGTTTCCTCGCAGATAGAAATGTCCAAGCTGACCCTCTGAGGAGAGACCCAGCAGAGAACAGGCAAGGCCTGTATCGTAAAAATAGAGCTTCGGTGATTTCACGATCCTCTTGTTGAGGTTTTTATACCACGGCTTCAGAAGATACACAATGAAGCTCGCTTCAAGAATCGAAAGCCATGACCGTGCAGTCTTCGCGTTGATGCCGGTTTCGTTGCCGATAGATGCCAGATTTAGGAGCTGACCCGTCCTGCCTGCGCACAATTTGAGGAATTTTGTAAATGTGGCGAGATCGCCGATGTTTTTCAGGGACCGCACGTCACGCTCCACATAGGTTTCCAGATAATCCGGATAGTAATCCGGCGGTGCTATTTTCCGGTCATGCAGGGCCGGGGACATGCCTGAAAACAGAAGGTTGTCCAGGCTTGTTTTTTCGAGCTCAACCATCCTGCCCAGCTCCTCCAGGTTGAACGGCAGGAGGTGCTGGATGGAAACGCGGCCCGCAAGAGATTGTGTGATGCCAGCCATCAGGAGAAAATTCTGAGAGCCTGTGAGCACGAATCTGCCCATTGTTCCTGAGCTGTCGACTATTTCCTGTAGATATGAGAAAAGTTCTGGAGCTTTCTGTGCTTCGTCGATAATGATCCCTGTTCTGGAATGGGGCTCTAGAAAGCCGCGGGGATCTTCCAGTGCCATGGCCCGCTCGTCCAGGTTTTCCATGCTGGAGTAAGCATAATCAGGGAAAGCGGATTTTACCAGCGTTGTTTTCCCGGATTGTCTTGGTCCGGTAATGGTGATCACGGGGAATTTTTCTGCCATCTTGAGGAGATGATTTTTCAATGTGCGCTGTATCAAGCGGAACCTCCGGAATTGTTATGTTTCAGATTGTAATATAAATCGGGAAATATTGCAAATAGGGAATCTGATTCCCGATTTGCAAAGATTACCTAATAAGATAGAGCAGTGTCAGCCTCACAGATGCCGCGATTTTTTCCACTATGGTGCGAGACTCCATGATCTCTTTAGAGTTAGAATTTTCGAGAGAGTCTGGATGCAGTTTAATCATTTCAAACTCCCCTCATTTTCCCCAGGCTTCCTGACTATAATATTATACCTGGCTTTCGGGGGAAGATTCTTCCGCTTGTCTGCGTATTTTCCCGGATTCCATCTTGGAGTTATCGCCTGTTGGCTAAATCTCACAAAAAGTTCTGCCTTGAAAGGAATTCCGGGATCCCGTTTCACCCGGAAATGCACTTGATCGTATTTACCACCCAGCTCGCCTGGTATAGTGTTTGCCGCAGGTTCTACCAGCTCCAGTCTGCCGATACCGGCATTGTTAAGGGGCTTCCCGCTTGGGTCTAAGCCCGAGTCAGTCGAATTTTCACAAGTTGTTCCAAACATGACCTGCGCTTCACAGGAATTGTCATCATAAAACCCAACAAATTCAAAATCAGCTGCAGCAGCCACAGCAGGAGTAACCGGGGGTTTATTGAAACTGATCGAGATAATATCATTATTGTCGATCAATCCATTTCCGTTGATGTCTATTGATTGCCGGGCATCGATAATGGCCATAGGCGGCAGGTATGAAACTATGAGATTATCCCTGTTGGATGGATCGAGCGGATCATCTAGCTTCATCTTTCGATCCGGACCGGCGGAGATTACTACCCCATCCGAAGGGATGATTGTATAAGTGATTCCCCAGGGATCTTTAGCTAATTCAGGCAGATATTTTGGAACAAGCTGTTCAAGGTTCTCGCATCTGTGTCCTTCGTTTTTCTGATAAAGAATGACAGCATCCCGGATTTTGTTCATGTATGATTGAGCTATTATCACTCGGTTTGGGTGTTGAAATGACGGGTTTTCAGAACTAAGGAGAAATAAGATTACTGCAAGTACAAGGCATATCAGAAAGCAGCCGAATCTGTTGCTGTTCATCAGACCTCTTTGATGGTTTACAGAATAATAAGCTGCAGAGGCAATTCGGTCAAATCTACTCCCCTCCCGATTGTCTGGATGTTCCGAAATCAGATAACTCCACAGCCTGCGATTATTTTTCGTGGTCCTTTTGCTTACTTTTCGCTTTGTGTTATTCTGAATATGAGAATTTACCAGCAGTGTGATGGCGAATCCGGATTTCTTATTAAAAAGGACAGGCAGAATGGATCAGACTGTTTTTGGGGTTGCAGCAATTGTCGGTGCCATTTGGGGCATAGTTACCATTCTGTATCAAATTAACAATAAAAGAAAAGCAGCGAAATCAGTGATAGTCACCAGAACTCAGTTTTCTGGAATTCAAAAACCGGACATTATCTCACGTCTGGCTGGCTTTGGAAAACACTTGTATGAATTCAAATTCAAAATTGAGATGGCTACTGCAATTATTTTTATCCCAATTGGGTTCTGGGTCTGCCCTATGGCGCAAGTCATACTTACTGTCACAATCTTCTGCATAGCTGTCCTATTCCTCATCCATTGCCTGCTGGAAGCCCGAAGGATTAATTCCAAAGCCAAACGCAGGAGTGCAGTGTTCGTGTTTCTGCTGATCATCGTCCTTACTTATTTTTCCAATTATCTTGCCTTCAGGCATTCGAACATCCAGACCTGGAAGAAAAATGAGCAGCAGTATGTGATTTTTCCAAAAGAGCAGATAGCTATATATTACTTGTTCCGGCCTGCTTCATATCTGGATGGAATTCTGACAGGCATGGGTGCTCATATCGGTCCGCATGCCGAGAATACTGTGAATTGAAGCATTGTTTCTTGTTTTAATTTTTTTTTTAAAACCTGTCAGTTGGCCTTATCGATCGGGATATACCAGGGAAGAAAGATTGCCATGGAAATCCACCAGGTTATGACAGAAATTGTGATCAGGCAGCATATATTGTAGAAAATCAGCGGATTTTCAGCTTTATTTTCAATCCTGGAAGTCATATTCGGAAACTTCCCGGCAATCCATTCTGCCATGGGTTTATACGGTTCGAGTCTGGTTCCTGCTGCTATTGCCAGGCAGCTTGCCCCCGAGATTAAAAAGAGCACAATCATCCAGCCGCCAAGGAAAATCCCGAATTTATAAAGAATCTGAGAAGGTAATGGAACTAAGTTACACCACATGCCAACGAGATCAGTTTTATGAATAGTCAGACATTCCTGAATCCAGTAAAGAATGAGTGTGAGGGAAAGCGTGATACAAAGCAGCGTCAGCCTGACAGATGCTGCGATTTTTTCAAGTGAATTCTGATTTTGAGATTCCATAGTCACCAAAGCAGCCAAGTTTAATCTTACGCGATCAGCGCAAGCTGCGTTTTTTTAAGACTGGCTTTGCTGTTTTCAGCTTTGATTTGACTTGATTCAGAGTCAGTGTGGGCTTTTTGGCTTCTTTCTTTTTGGCATCTCTCAAGTCCATCAGATCTTCTGCAACCAGATTTTTCAAGTTTTTGTAAGCTCTCGGCTTGATTCTGATCAGGTATACCATGATTCTGATTATTGCAAAAATGCTGGAGTTTTGCAAATTTTGGAGAGATCTGTAAACAGAGGCCGCCATTTTCATTTCACCAAGGAATTCTGCTATCATCATTATATGGATATTAAAATCCCGGATTTCGTGTCAACTTATGCCGAAGCTGAAGAGATCATCAAAGCGCAGCAACATTTCAGGATCGGGCTCTGCAGCTGCAGAAAGGGAAGAGGTAAGTGCGGCCATTCCAGGCCTGACGTCTGTCTCAGCTTTTCAGAGCAGATCGATTTCCCGGAAGGCGAAAGCAGGGCTGTAAAACTTGCGGATGCGCTGGAACTGGTGTCTTATGCCAGAGAGAAACACCTCGTGGCCAGGCCCTGCTGGAGTTTAGATGTAGAAGGCAAAATGGCAGGCATCTGCTTCTGCTGCCCTGACTGCTGCCGCTTTTTCACCTTGAATGATAAGCCGTGCCAGAAGGGCGCTTTCATTGAATCCACTGAAATCGACAATTGCCTGCATTGCGGGCAGTGCGTGGAGATCTGTTATTTCGGAGCCAGGAAACTGGATCATGGCCGCCTGGCAATCGACAGGGAATGCTGCTTTGGCTGCGGACTCTGCGCCGCCCCCTGTCCGGTCGGGTGCATTACCATGGCTAAGAGAACTCAAGCACCAGAGATCCTGTAAAAAAATGCAAGACTCTGATTGAAGTATCAGCAGTTTTCCATTAAAATTTGCAGATGTTCAGAAACTTTCTGCTGGTTTTTATTTTTTACGCTTTTCTTTTAGCAGCAGCGGATTTCGTCAATCCCGACATTCAAGGGATCATAGACCGCGGTAAAATCGTGATCGCACTTTATAAAATAGATGTGCCGCCTTTTTTTTATACTGACAGGTCCGGGAATCTTCAGGGAATCGACATTGAAATAGCCAGGAATATTGCCGACAAACTGGGTGTGAAACTGGAATTGAATCGCGAGTCACCCTCTTTCGATTCAGTGGTGGATAAAGTGATTTCCGGTGAGGCTGATCTCGCTGTCTCCGAATTGTCGATCACTCTGGAACGGGCAAAAAAAGTTTATTACACACAGCCGTATTTCTCTCTGCATATGGCGCTGCTGATCAATCATCTGAAAATGGCTGAATTGAAGCCCGGCCAGACCCTGCAGGATTTGTTGAACACACCGCAGACCAGGATCGGGATTTTAGGAAACTCTTCATACGAAGAATTTTCCAGGGAACAATTCCCCAATGCGAAAATCATCAGCTTTCAGGAATGGGAAGGCGCAGTTGCAGCGGCAGGCAAAGGGGAGATTGATGTGGCTTTTTATGATGAGACAGTGATAGAGCGCAGCATCCGCGAAAATCCAGCACTATCCCTCAGGTTCGGTTCTCTGATCCTGAAAGATAAACTGGATCTGATCGCAATCGCCGTTTCTCTGCGGACACCGCTGCTCTTGGAATGGGTCAGGCATTTTCTGGAAATGAATCCAGTCAAGCAGGACCTGAGGTCGCATTTCGACGATTATATTCAGGTGATGAAAATAACTGAAACCGGTGTGGTGAGCCAGGCTGTCGACCAGAATGAGCCAAGGGAAAGCGACAGGTCATACCTGATCATTCTGATCCTGCTGGCCTGTATTGCCTCGGCGCTAGCCTGCTACAAACACAGCCGCTGCGGATATGCCTTCTGTCTTAGATGGCTGTTGAGCCCCTGGACTGTTCTCTCAGCCATGATACTCGGGGCTTTCTTTGGATATTATTTCAAAGAGAGCACAGGAAAAATAGCATTTATCGGCGGGCTGTACCTGACGCTTTTGAAGATGTGCGCCCTGCCGATCATGATCACTGCGATCATGTCCAGCCTGGGGCAGTTGTTCAAGTCAAGCGATGCCATCACACAGCTGCGTAAATTACTGCTTCTGATGCTGATGTTCCTGTTCCTTGCCAGCTTCTGCGGCCTGTTCGGAGGAGCAGCCGGGAAACCAGGGACCATGCTCAGTGAAAAGGATCGGATAATTCTCGGGCATAAGCTGCATAAAGGGGAGCTGGAGAAGGGAAACCAGCCTGATCAAAATGGAGAAAAATACGGTTTTGTCAAACGCCTGCTGCCGGAAAATATCTTTGCCGCACTAAGCAATGGAGACGTTTTGAGCGTGCTGGTATTTTCGATCCTGTTTGGAGTGTCACTCGCCTTTGTGAATGAAAAAGCCAGCGACCATATATTCAAGGCTATGGAAACAGTCTTTCATGCGTTTTTAAAGATTATCGAATGGTCGATGTATGTATTGCCTCCTGCCCTGTTCTGCCTGATGGCGGAACAGGTCTCAAACACCGGGCTGAGCATCATGCTTGCCATGGGCCGTTTTGTCGCGATTTATTACCTGATCTGCATCATTTTCATCCTGGGGATGGGATGGATATTGTCCAGAACTCTGAAAGCGCCTTTTTATCAGCCTTTCATCACTCTCAAAGAATCGCTGCTGGTGGCCTTCGGCACTTTCAGCAGTTATGCGGCGATGCCTTTTGCCATCAACAGCCTGATTTCCAAATTCAATTTGCAGAGCAAGACCACCAATCTGGTGATGCCATTGGGAATCACCATCTGCAGGCCGGGCACGATCATCAATCTTGCTCTGAGCACTGTCTTTATCTCACAGCTGTTCGGAGTCCCGATTTTTGAACATTATCGCTGGCTGCTGATTTTTTTCGGTGCAGTTCTGGCAGGTCTTTCCGCAGCAGGAGCTCCAAGTGCCATTGAAATTTCCGCCCTGGCCGTTATTTTCACGCCTCTCGGCCTCCCGCTGTCTGTTGCCCTGATCCTGCTGCTGGCCGTTGACCCGATCACTGACCCGATCCGCACTGTGCTGAATGTGATTACCAATTGCAGCATTACAAGCCTGGTAGCGGAACAGGTGGAGGTGAAAACCTGATGAAATGGTTTTTGAGACTGATTTTGCTGTCTTTTCTCTGCTTTCAGTGCCAGGCTGACGCTCAAACCGATCTCTCAGGGATCCTGGAGCGGAAAATGCTGGTGGTTTCAATGTGCAGGCTGGAAACTCCGCCTTTTTACTATCTCGACGACAAAGGTGAATATAAAGGAATAGACATTGACCTTGCCAGTGAAATCGCCCTGGCACTTGGAGTGAAACTGCAGATCGATCATTCTGCAGAGAGTTTTGACGACGTTGTCAGCCGGGTGGCAGAGCACAAAGCTGATCTTGGAATTTCAAATCTCAGCATCACCCTGGAACGGGCGAAGAAGGTCGCTTTCACCCAGCCTTATTTTATATTGCAGATGGCGGTTTTACTGGATCAGCGGAAGATCGCAGAGCAGAAACCAGGTCAGACAGTGGACACATTGCTGAACAACCCGGATGTTAAAATCGGGTTCCTTGAAAATTCTTCTTACCAGGAATTTGTAAAAAAAGAATTCCCCAATGCTTCAATCGCCGGCTTTAAAAATTGGGACTCGGTATTGAGCGCCGCCAGAAGCGGGGAACTGACCGCCGCATTTTACGATGAACTGGCAATTGAAAATTCCATCAGGGAAGATCCGTCGCTTTCCCTGGCATTCAAAAAAGTGGCTTTCCCGAAACGGCTCGACAGAATTGCCATGGTTGTACCACAGGATTGCAGCAAACTGCTGGAATGGATCAATCTCTTCCTGCTGGATTTCAATCTGTTTCTCAACCGGGATCTGCAATTTCAGCTGGATCGTTATTCTACTGATGCAAAGGACAAGATAGCAGGGAGAAAAAGCCGGATCCAGTCGGCTTCAGGGGTTCTGATCAAACCGGCTTCAACGGATTCAAAACTGAGTCACAACAGACTGCTGGCAGCCATGCTGCTTTTCATTATCGTTTTAGTGGGTTATTACCTTCAGAGTAAGGGCAGGAAAATCACTCCCTTGCAGCAATTTGGTTGGTTGCTCAGCCCATGGACTGTCTTTCTGGGCTTGACTCTTGGAATACTTTTCGGTATTTTCCTGCCCCATCGCCTGGGAAAATTCGAAATGCTGGGAGACCTGTATCTTACACTGCTGCAGATGTGCGCGCTGCCCATCATGTTGACTGCGATCATGGCCAGCCTGGGCAAGCTTTTCCGTTCAGACCAGGCCGGCAGATACGTCAAGCTGTTGCTGATCCTGATGCTTACAGTGATCGTGACTGCCACTCTCTCAGGAATTTTCTGCGGGGTAGTCGGAAAAGTGGGGTCCTCACTCAGCCGCATTTCCAGAGACCTTCTGGGAAGCGAACTGCACAAGACTGAACTGTCTGAAGCAATCAACGGGAATTCGATCACCAAACCTTCCGAAATTCTGCTGCGCCTGATACCTGCCAATATTTTTACGGCCTTAAGCCAGGGAGATTTTCTGGGAGTGCTCTTTTTCTCAGTCATCTTCGGGCTGTCCCTTGGCCTGATCCGCAACGAGACCAGCAATCAGATCATCAATTTTCTGGATACTCTTTTCAACGCATTTCTCCAGATCATCAACTGGTCCATGTATCTTCTGCCGCCAATGCTGTTCTGCCTGATGGCAAAGCAGATCTCCAACATCGGTCCCGGAATCCTGATGGCAATGACCAGATTTATCGTGATTTATCACGTAATCAGCCTGATTTTTATCTTTGTTTCAGCGATCGCACTTGCCGGATCATGCAGAATATCGATAGTAAAGGTTTTTCTCGCCCTGAAAGAATCCCTGGTGGTGGCTTTTGGCACATTCAACAGTTATGCAGCCATGCCTTTATCCATTGAAGGAATGGACCGGAACCTCGGGATCGATCTGCAGACTTCGAAGCTCGTGATGCCTCTTGGAATTACGATTTCCCGCCCCTCGACCTTCATCCTCTTTTCCCTGGGAACTGTCTTTGTGGCCCAGCTTTACGGCGTCTCGCTCTGGAACAACAATGCCTGGGCTTTCGTAATCCTGGGAGTGGTGCTTTCCGGTCTCGCAGGCACAGGCGCGTCCAGTGTCAGCGAGATACCGATGTTGAGCCTGGTGCTGGCGCCTCTCGGCCTGCCTTCATCGGTAGCCATCGTTTTTCTGATGGCAGTGCAGCCGATCATCGAGCCGGTCGCAACAGTGCTTGATGTGCTGGCGAGCTGCAGCATCACCGGCGTCATCTCCGCCAGGTTGAAAGCGAAGAGTTCACCCTGATCAGGTCCAGGTGTTTTTTCGACACAAAGCATCCGGAGCACTTCACTGGTTCGTTGCGTGTTTGAAAAGAGTAAAATATACTGCAGGTACAATCACCAGTGTGAACAATGTTGATGCAAAGAGCCCGAAGATCAGAGCCCAGGCCAGGCCGGAAAAGATCGGGTCAAGCGTGATCGGCCAGGCTCCGAGTATCGCTGCTCCTGCTGTGAGCAGTATAGGCCTGAAGCGCACTGCTCCGCTCTGCAGCAGGGCTTCCTTGAGAGGTATTCCGGCTTTCAGCGACCCTTCGATGAATTCGATCAGAACCACCGCGTTACGCACCACAATCCCGCCCAGCGCGATCATTCCGATCATGGCTGTGGCTGTGAAAAATACCGGATTCTGATAGCCTCCGATCACATTTCCGGTCAGAAGATTCAGAATGTAGAATCCGGGCATTACGCCAATCATGGTGAGTGGAATTGCCAGCATGATCACAAGCGGCAGCTTGGCTGAGCCTGTTTCCAGCACCAGCAGGAAATAGATGGCGATCAGAGCCACCAAAAAGGCTATGCCCAGATCGCGGAAGGCATCGACAGTGATTTTCCACTCGCCCTCGCCGCGCCAGCCGAGACTGATCCCGCTGGGAGGAGGATTGGCGCGGAAATATCCATACAGCGATATGATCGCTTCCACAGGAGCGCGTCCGGCCATTTCTCCTATTATGAAGACAACCCGCTTCAGGTCCTTATGATAGATGGGGATATCTGCTTTTCTGCGCTCGAATTTTCCCAGCTCTCCCATCGATACAGGCTGGCCGGTGCCTCTGACACGGATGTCGGAAAAAAGCTCTTCTCTTGATCGTCGCGATTCAGGCAGAACACAGCGGATCGGCAGGTAATTTTCGTCTCTGCCGTTGTGGATGCCTGCTGGAGTCAGCCCTGACAAAGCCAGACGCAGAGTAGAGTTGACCTCTTCCGCAGAAACTCCGTGCAGCGCCGACTTTTCACGGTCGAGCGTAAATCTCAGTTCTTCAGCAGGAGCTTTGGCATATGTGTCCACCTCTGTCAGAAACGGTTCGGACAGGAAGCGCTTGCGTACTGTTTCGGAATATTCCACCAGCTTCGAGTAAGGCACATCCGCATCGCCGAACACTTCGGCCACGATGGTGGAAAGGACAGGCGGCCCTGGAGGGATTTCTGCAATCTTCAGATTGACTCCTGTTTCAGATGCCAGTTTCTCCAGATCGTGACGCAGCCGCAGCACAATCTCGTGGCTCTGCTGCTTGCGCAATTCTTTGGGAGCGAGATTGACGCGGATTTCAGCCAGGTTGGAAGCCTGCCGCAGATAATAATGCCGCACCATGCCGTTGAAATCCATCGGCGAGGGAGTGCCTGTATAAGTGGTGAATGCTGTGATTTCGCTGATACCTGAAAGATATTGTTCGAATCGCCGCAAGGCTCCGTCTGTGCCTTCGAGGCTTGTGCCTTCAGGCGCATCCAGCACCAGCTGGAATTCGCTTTTATTGTCGAATGGCAGCATCTTGAGCGGAATCACCCGGAAGAAGGCCATCAGCAGCGAGAGGAAAAACAGCACAAATGTCGCTGCGAATAAAGCATGCCTTGAACGCTTCGATTCCAGAAACGGCTGCAGAATTCTCCGGTACAGCCGGTCCACTGCAGGGTTGACTCCCTTTTCCTCGCCCGCGCCTGCCGGCTTTCCCGCATAATAATTCTTGAGCAGATGATAGGCTGCCCAGGGTGTAAAAGTCAGTGAGGAAACGAGTGAGAAAAACATGGTCAGCGGCACGTTTACAGCCATTGGCCGCATGTATGGCCCCATCATTCCGGTGATGAAGAATAAAGGGAGGAATGAAAACATCACAGCCAGAGTGGCGATCAGCACAGGCGGCAGCACTTCCCGGACTGCATCCAGAGTGGCGTCTTGGGGGTCTTTCTTGCGCATTGCGATATGGCGCTGGATATTGTCCACATTCGTGATCGGATCGTCTACCACAAGGCCCAGTGAGAGGATCAGGGCAAAGAGCGTGACCCGGTTGATGGTATAGCCGAAGAGAAAGTTCACAAACAGTGAAAGCGAGAATGTGATGGGAACCGACAGAGCTACGATGATAGCTTCCCGCCAGCCCATGCTGATGAAAATCACTGCCACCACTCCGATCATGGAAAAAAACAGACCTGAGAACAACTCATTAACTTTGTTGTTGGCTGTTTCACCGTAATTCCTGGTAACCAGGAATTTCATGTCGGATGGCAGCTTCTGCTGCAGTTCCTCCATTTTATGTTCCACATTACGCGCTACTGCGACTGCGTTTGTTCCTTTCTTTTTGGAAACAGCCACAGTCACTGCAGGATAGCTCTGTCCTTTCAAGGCCAGATTGTTATGCAACAGGTAAGCGGCCTGCCCGAATCCGATGCGCGTATACGAAGATACCTCTTCCGGACCGTCCAGAATTTCAGCTACCTCGGAAAGCCGCACAGATTTCTGCTGATAAACTCCGATCACAAAGTCTCTGAGTTCCGAGACGCCGGCAAAGAAGGGTCCTGCCTTCACGGAACAGGATTTATTACTGCTGGTAAATGACCCTGCGGTAATCGAAGAGTCAGCTGCATGCAGAGCTTGATAGACCTGGAGCGGCGTGATGCTTTTAGCTGCCATGGCTTCGAAATCCAGCTCCACCCTGATTTCCCGCTTCCTGCCTCCATATACTTCCACTCTGGAAGTGTCAGGAACTCCAGAAAGCTCCTTTGAAACGGTCTCAGCCGCCCGTCTGAGCTCAAAGTCAGAATAGTTTTTGGAAAAGAGGGTAAAATTGATGATCGGCACGTCATCGATCTCGATGGGTTTGATTACCCAGCCTGTGATACCTGGTGTGACCTCATCGATATGGGATTGAATCCGGTTGTAAAGCTTGATCAGCGACCGCTCCCTGTCTTCTCCCACATAAAAACGGACTGTTACAACCGCCATATCCCTGTATGACACTGAATATACATTTTCCACACCATCAATCTGCCAGAGCAGCTTTTCCAGCTTATTGCCTACCAGTTTCTCGACTTCTTCTGCAGAGGCTCCAGGGTATTGCACGAAGACATCAGCGAAAGGCACAACAATCTGAGGATCTTCCTCTCTGGGAGTGGACAGGATTGAGAAAAATCCGGCCAGCAGTGAAACAGCAATAAAGATTACAGAGATGTTTTTACGGAGAAACTGGAAAACGATTCTGGTGATTAAGCCTTGCTCATTCATTGCCTGCTCTCCTCAACGGCAAGTTCTTCGTCCCCTGACAAGCCTGAGAGGATTTCCACCCTGCCGTTTTCCCTGTATTCACCGGTTTTGACATACTTTCTGATGAAACTGCCGCCTGCATGAACCAGGACTGAGTCGAGCTGACCGAAACTTTTAACCGAAGCTTCAGGCGCAGTGACTATTTCTATCTGTCCAGCCGGGATCAGAACTTTGCCATACATGCCGATGAAAAGCCCTTTAATCGGTTCCAGGCTGACGCGGACCGTGAAGGTCCTGGTACCAGGATCGACCTGGGGTACGATTTCACTGACTAAGCCGGGATATGAATTTGCTCCAATCTCTACATAGAGTTTCTGTCCAAGTGATACGGAATCTTTTAATGACTCCCTGACATCAGCTTCCAGCAACAAAGTGCCGGTATCGTTTAGGGAAAGCACAGGTTTTCCAGGCACTGCCAGATCTCCGGGCTCCGAATATTTCCGCGTAATTACACCGGAAAATGGCGCTGTGAGTGTGTTGTACGATAAAGTGATCCCCGTTTCCTGCACCGACTTGTCGGCCCGCTCGATCCCGGACTGAGCGATGCGTACACCTTCCTCAGCTGAACTTGCCATGGCCTGAGCCTGCTTGAAGCGGGTTTCAGCGTCCTCAAGCTGCGCCTTGGCAGTGGCGTTCTGGGCATATAATTCCTTGATCCGCTTGAAGTTGGCGTCAGCCTGGGTCAGGGCGGCGCGGGCAGAGATCAGCTGCTGGTCAGCCTGGATTTTCATAGACTCAGCCTGCTGCCTGGCTTTTTTGATATCTTCCAACTTGGCAGTCATCTGTTCGGATGAAATCCTGACAAGTTCCTGGCCGGCTTCTACCGTATCACCTGGTTTAACAAGAAGTTCCCGGATCGTTCCCATCACCTGTGGTGAGAGTTCGGCTTTGACCCGGGTTGTGATAATCCCAGGCTCTTCATAATGTCGCTCGATCATGATTCTTGTGGCAGAAGCCAGTGTAAAGTTACCCTCAGGCTGAACAGATTCTTCCATGCGGCCGGGATTGATCTTGCCGAAAACGAAACAGCCGCCCTGATAGGCCAGCATCAGGATGATGATCAGGATCGGGATACTGATTTTCAGAAAATGCGGTGATTTGTACTTATTGAGATTCATCTTACACTCCTTAAAATTACTCCGGTTTAGTGATTTGAACAGCCCCCCCCTCTATCTTGAGGGCTTTGGCATTCACCAGTACATCCGCAATCTTTGAATGTGCCGAATTAATTATATTTCCTGCCGTCTGCCTGGAAACACCCATCTTTTCCGCAGCGTCATTATGGTGCATTCCGCAGAAGTCGATCAGTCTGACTGCTTCGAATTCATCGATGGTCAATACCACTTCCTGCAGATCCTGCAGCGGAATCCCGCGAGGTTTGAAATAAATCGCAGTTGGATTCTCTTCCACTTTCCTGCATTTTACCGGACGGGACATGATTAAACCTCGAATGTTATTAGCGTATGCTAATAATAAATCATGAATGCAGGCTTGTCAATAATACTTTTGACCGGATTGCTTCTGTTACATTTCACTGCCGGGAAGGTATTTGCGGGCAAGAAAACACACATCTAGAAACTTTGCCGCTATCTTCAACAGAAACAGGATCAGGAAAAGCCCGCCTGAAGCCAGGATTATTGGCAGAGAAATCCTCAGACCTTCTACGATGAAGAAGATCGGGGTGATAAAAGCATACGCCACAGTCCTTAGACGGTTTTTCACGAACATTAAATATTATTCTTTGTGCATTGAAATATCATAGGCATAATTTGATATTTCAATATAAATGTATATAATTCTGATATGGTGCGTCCTGACAAACTGCGTCAGTCCGCCGGTGAAAGTCCGGACCGGGAAAGCGCCGGAGCGCCCGGGAGCTGGTTCCAGATCGAGGAGGAGACTCCGAGGTCCGAGCGGAACGACAAAAGCCT
>JAQTZZ010000033.1:31112-46468 GCA_028687545.1 Candidatus Wallbacteria bacterium | reverse complement strand
CCACGATTTTTCCTCTGAGCAGGGACAGGGATCTTTACATTCTGCTAAGAAATTCCGGGGATGAAGAAATCCTGCGCCTGATGCTCGCCAAGGGAACTGTGGAATTATCCTCAGAAGTCATTCCTGCAGTATTTTCAAAAGAAATCGCCGGAAAAATGCAGATCGAGAAATTGAACGGAAAAAAACTGGAGGCTATTTCCCTGGTCCGCACATATGCAGCAGCAGAATATTTGCTGGAAAAAGGGCTGGACCCGAACCTTGAGGAAGCTGGCAATGTCCCGCTGACTGTTGCGGAAAACGCGGAAGTAGCCCGCGCCCTCATTGCTCATGGAGCGGACATTAATGCTGAAGTGAAGAGCTGGTGCGGTTATTGCGAAAAGGACGGTATACTGGGCAGGGTGAAGAATCGGGCAGTGGCTGAACTGTTGATCGCCAGCGGCCTTGACCCGAAAAAAAAGAGCGTCAGAGGCACCACATATCTTCACAATGAAAAGCTGCGCAAGGACGTGGCTGAAATGCTGCTGGAATACGGGCTTTCGCCCAACGAGCGCGACGCATTCGGCAAAACCCCGCTTTTCTATTCAGGTTATGAAACAGCTACAGTGCAATTTCTGATTTCACGCGGTGCTGATCCGGCGATCAAGGACAATGACGGCAATACTCCTCTCCATCACAGCGTTTTCAGTATCGAAGCAGCTGAACTGATGGTTGCGAACGGCCTTTCGGTGACTGAGAAGAACAAAAACGGGGATACACCTCTGCATCTTGTTAGTGACGCCAGATGCGCCGAATTCCTGATTGAACATGGAGCTGACGTAAATTCCCGCAACAATCTGGGGCAGACACCCCTTTTGCAATTCAATGTTTTCAAGCATCGTGAAGTCCTGGAAGTACTGCTCAAGCATGGAGCTGACCGTAATGCTGTAGATAATGGCGGCCACCAGATCCCGGCTGAATTGCTGTCCGGTGTTAGGGCCACCGCGGAATCGGTTTTAACCCCTCCACTCGTTTCCGGCACATCCGAAGCTGCTGAGCAGAATGCGACGAAAATCTATACCTCTCCTGTCGAATTCCTGGAATGGATTAAAGCAGGCGGGGACGTGCTGGCCGAATTTCCCAAGGCACTAATGGAAAAGAAAATTAATAGTTATAAATTGCAGATTCTGTATTTGTTTTACTATGGTCTGGGTATCTCCGAACCTGATCCTCCACAGGAGATCGACGCAAGAAACTACAAACTCGGCCTGGAACTGATCCTTATGTTTCTGGAAAAGGGCGGGAACCCGAATCAAGTAACTTTCACAGGCAGAAGCTTGCTGATGATGTTTCCTTACCCTGAGGCGATCGGAATGCTGCTGAAAGCAGGTGCTGATCCGATGTTAAAGGACATCACAGGCAAGTCTGCCGTGTTTTATGCCGCCAGGAAGCACAATAACCTGGAAGGAATAAAACTCTTGGTCGCAGAAGCTGAAAAGCAGGGCCAGCGGATTTCGGACCTGCTGGACAACTCAGGCAATAACCTGATGATGAACTCCAATAATGAGTATCTGGATTATTTCGTTCAGAATGGGCTTAATATCAATTATGCTAATGTTAAAGGCCAGACGCAGCTCATGCTTGCCTGCAGCTCCCCTGATTTCGGTTCATGGATAGAGCTGCTGCTGAAGGCAGGCGCCGATTATCGGAAGCCCGACAATGACGGAAATACAGCCCTTCATTATGCGGCTCAGGAACTGTTCGGACTCAACGACATCGAATGCCTGCTCAAGGCCGGCGCAGATCCGAATGCATTGAACAAGGCTGGAAAAACCCCGCTGGACCTTGTCACTGAAGCCCTGAAATCCGGAAAGCGGGAAGCCTGGGAAATGGATAGTCTCAGAAAAAACTCAGATATTTTATCGCAGAATATGGGGGAAAAATAGGAAATCTGGAGGCAATATGGAAAGAATCAATCAGTTCATCCTCTCCTGCGGATGTTTAATCAGAAATCAAGTTGAGTTAAAGTCAAGTCCCGGGTTGTAAGTCCAGATTTCGCGCCGAGAAGAGATCTTTCCATGGGATTACATTGAAATCACCTGCGCGATAGGGACGATCATTGAGCCCTGCACAGACTGCCCGGGCACCTGGGTGGTCGGTCTGGAACGCACGCAGGCCTTGCAGATCCACGGCTTCGATTCTGCCGCCGGTTTTGACCTCGACAGCCCAGACTCCCTCCCCAGTCTCGATCACCAGATCCACCTCAGAGCCTGAAGCACTCCGCCAATGATAGAAGCGCCAGTTTTTTCCTGAATAGGCAGCCAGACGCATGGTTTCGATGATAATGAAGTGCTCGAACAACCTGCCGAATTCGGAGGTTCCTTCTTTGACCGGCTGTGCAGCCCTGCCGAGCAATGACTGGACAACACCAGTATCAAAGAAATAATACTTCGGATGCTGAACCAGGCGGCGTCTGGTGCTCCTAATGTATGGAGGAAGCCGGTAGACAATCAGAGTGTCTTCCAGGATCTGGTAATACGCCTGAATCGTCTTGACTGACACCTGCGTTTCCCTGGCAATGTTGGAATAGTTTACGGTCATGCCGTTCTGATCGGCTGCGATCTCCAGGAATCTGCTGAAAGCGCTTACATTGCGTGTCAAAGCTTCATCCAGAACCTCTTCCTTCAAGTAAGTCTGAGTATAGGCCTCCAGCGTTTTCGCAGCATCGGAATCGGATGACTTGATCACAGGCGGAAGACTCCCGCGGCAAAGCGCCCGATTCAAGACAAAATCTTTCCCCAGTTCCTGATGGGTAAGCGGGTATAAGTGATACTGCCAGGCGCGTCCGGCCAGAAGATTGACTCCTGAACGCCTGATCTTCCTTGCGCTGGACCCTGTCATGACAAACGCCAGTTTTTCTTTATATGTCTCAATAAGGAGATGGACTTCATCCAGAATTTCGGGCACTTTTTGTACTTCGTCGATAAAGACGGTCAGATTGTCAGGCAGGGAATCCATGGCCTGGATTTCCTTGCGCAAGTGCTCTGGCCTGGTTTTGTACCTGAGAAAGGTATCGCGCTCCAGGAAATTGAGCACCAGATGAGGTCTGTCGGAAAGGAGCCCGCTGATCAGAGTGCTCTTGCCGGTTTGTCTCGGGCCGAAAAGAAAAAAACTATTTTCCCCTGTGGGCAGAGTGATCGATCTCTTGTACATATGTTCCAATTATACCAGGTAAAATTGGAATATCAAGAAAAATATACCGTAATATCCGTTTAAACACATTGATTAACTCACTGCACTCTTAACATCTGGGATTGAGGAAACTGATTGTGATCTTCAGGTTAAAATTTTATCATCAATGACTCGCAAAATGTGAAAATGAAGTTTCATTCAGCTTCAGGGCAATCAGAGGAAGAAAGCTGAAGCTGAATGAAGCAGGTTGAAACTGGATAATCCGGCCCCTTTGAGAAATAATAAAATCAAGAGCTTGAATCCAGGAGGCGGACATGGAAAAAATACTGATCCTGCTGATGGCGCTGGCTGCAGTGGCATTATTGCGCGCCAGCGAAATCATCAGCTTTTTCTGCTAAGTCTTGAAAAGAATTCAGGAGGGTAGTATGAAAATCAGAACACTGCGTAAGGGTGAAGAACGTCTGTGGGTGGAACTGGATACGCTTGCCGGGGAAGTGGAGCAGAAACTTACTGAATTTCTGGCACTACGAGAAGCAAAGAAGTCAGACCAGATGTGCTTTCTGGCGGCTTTTGTTGGAAAGAAACTTGTAGGGAAACTGCAAGGAATTCCATGCGGGCTGGAGCGCTACTACGTTCAGTCTCTCAAGATCGCTGAAAGGGCCGATTTCGAATGTACGAGCGGTGAATTGATCAGCCACCTGCAAAAATCCCTGTCCTGCAAGGAAATTATGGCACTGAGCGAAACTGTTGCTCCCGGACCGATGGACAGGCTGTTGCTTGAACGCGGATTTCAGATCATGATCGAGCGTATTTTCGTGGAGCGGGAAATTATCGATTATCGATCACCGTTTGACGATCCTTTTACATACAAGAGTATGGACGAGGTAGGGCGGGACTTGATGATTCAGGTTTTTACCGAGGGAATGTTGATGGGGGAAATTCGTGAAATCAATAAAGTCCGCAGTAAAGGGCAGCCTCCAGATTTCAGCGATGAGTTCGAACAGATGATCGAAGAAGTGGGGCGTCCTATGGCTGAGAAGATGTGGAGACTGGCCTTCCTGGGTGAGGAACCGGTAGGTATGGTACTGCCTTCCCTGTACCGGAGTAATCCAGACTGCGGTAAAACAGAGTTCATCTGCATACGGCCTGCTCATGCAGGCAAGGGTTATGGCGTAATTCTTCATGCATACAGCCTGGAACAACTGTCCAGGGCCGGTGCGAAAAAATACAGCGACTCCACTGACAGCATCAAACGACCAATGCTGGCTGTTTTTGAAAAAAACGGCTGCCATAAAGTGGAACGGGCTTACCGCCTTTACTGCTGGCTCAAGTAGAACTTATTGATCATTAACTGTCCTACGAATTCCATTCTACTGGCCAATTTCGCGGTTTTCAATGCTTCTTTGGCCAGGTAAAAGCTCAATAAGGTTGTGAAACGGAAGAGGCTGGGCTTTCCTCCAAAGCGACGATTTCATTTACAGTCGAAACTTGACACAGTCGAATTCAGATAATCATCAAGCACAAAATATCCTGCCGCAGGCGGCAGAATGATGCCGAGCACCAGCCATTCCAGGGCCGACCGCTCGCTCAGCTCAGCCCAGATTCCAGCCAGTGCGCCGAAGATAAGCGAAATCATCAGATGGAAAATCAGGGTGATCTTGAAGCTGCCGGTAAGGACCCCTGAGTCCACGATCATGAACATGGCTGCCAGGCAGGCTGCCAGACCGAATTTGATCAGATTCAGTTTGTTTTTCATACTTCCTCCTCATACTCCGCTCTAAATACATTAGCCGTCCGCGACGGAAAAGGTTCATTTCTTCTGATTTAATTATGGCCGGATCAAGAACCTCTTCAAGGAACAATCAGCTTCATGCAGCAGCAATTATAAAGAAGCAGGATGATGCGGATTGAATCTTCCGGATTCCGCAGGATTTGGAATAATGGAAAAAGCCTGGTGGTTCGCCACTGTAACAGGAGGATTAAATGGTGCTTGTGGAATGCAGCAAAGAAAAAGAGGCTTACATGAAAAAGTGGCAATCCTTTATTTTTTTGCAGACCATTGCCGGACCTGTTCGTTGATAAATTTAAGTGCATCATCATTGTAGCAGAATGGCTTTTCATTTCCATCCTGGGAAAGCAATGCAGGATCAAGCCATTCCCTGCCGGCAACCTTGCATCTGCGCTTCGTTTCCTCCACATATGCCGCATCGTCATAGAATCCGTTGGTGAAGCCGCAAGACCTGAAATTTGAAATGGGTGTCTGAAAAACCAGGCCGTCAAAAGCCTGTTCGTAATTTTCCGCGGTAAAAGAGGAATGATAATCAAAGGCGGTTTTCCCGAATGGCGTGTCCTTGAGGGAGAAGCCTGCCGGTTTGTTGCCATTGGAGGCAAAAGCAGCCTCCCAGATCCCGTTTCCGATCAGGTGGAAAAGGGACATCTGATCATTCTGAGCTTCAACATACGCCCGCGGGGAATTCCAGAGTATATCCGCCACTTTTCCGGGCAGGGAAAGCTTGAGGAATGCCGCTGTGTTTTCCCCGTATGAGCCTGTAGCTTTACTTTTCACCAGGCCCAGGCCGTGTCTGGTATTTAAAATGACCAGAAAGCGGTCTTTTTTATTGCTTCCCGAAGACTGGCATTTGGATATTTGTGCGCAGATGCTGGACGCCATTATCTTGTCGCGTGCACTGCTGACTATTTCCTGAAGGTAATAATCCCTCTCTGTTTTAATATTGTCCCAGGACCAGGGCATGTCTGAGAGCCAGGCCCCGATTTTACTGTCTTCAGGAAGCTTGGAGTTCACATCCCAGAGTGCGGACCAGAAATTCAGGATGTTCGGGTTGGGCCAGCCCTGCGGATGAAAGGTATTCTCCCGGTTGATCCTGATGAGCAGGAATTTGTCGCAGGTTTTTTTGGCTAAAAATTCGTCCATCAGCGGCTGCTGGGTGATCGAACCGACTTCAGTGAAGATTCCCCGCACCTTTTTTGCAAAATCAGGGTGTGAAATCAGCTTCATGAGGAATTCGTACTGGGTCAGCTCAGGGTGCAGGAATTCGGTAAATACCACTACCTGATATTTGTCGAACAGGCTGAGCATGTATTCCACCGGATCACTGGAAATTTTTTTCAGGAAATCAACATAAGGAGCAAGCATGGCTTCCGCAGTTTCACCCTTAATTCCAGGCAGCGAAGCCATTTCCGGAAGACCGGTCGCAAGGCCGGTTTCAGCGGTTTCAGCCATGGAGGCTGCAGAAGATAGGAACACCATGCTGAATATAATAAAACTAAAAAAACAACTGTTGAATTTTGTTTTCATAAATTCCTCCTGATGGCTCATTTTACTTTAAATTCTCTAATTTTAGAACAAGATTCAAATAAAAAATCAATTCCCGATCATCACAGTCGGACATACCCCGACCCTGGATTTGCCGTATCCGATGTACATGAATCCGCCTTCCCCCCATTGGGCGCTGCTGGAATTCTTGAGGATCCAGCAACCGCCCTGCCCCATCGAATCGTCCCAGCCCACCAGCATCACGGCATGGTTCGGATCTCCCGCTTCATTCAGCAACAAAAATAAAGAAGCTGGATGAAACAGGATGAAACTTCTTTTTAGCATCAGGATCGATAATAATTCAGTTATAAGTGAATTAAAAGTATGGAGTATAAGGGGGAAAACAATTGAATCAGGAAAGCCAGTAGCTGTTAGTTTCCCCAGAAACGCAGCTTGTCCAGATGGGAAACCAGGCTGTCGCCGCTGGACAGCATGTTGATCAGCATTGCCAGCGGAGTCATGATTATCGAGGAAATCAGCCTGGCCATTGAACCGAATTCATAAGGCCAGACAGGCATTGACTCGGCGAGGCGGTAAAGTTCAGTCAGGCCTTGAACTGACTGCATTGCAGCCAGGTCATCACCGCCAGGCACCTTCTCCAGGGAATTCTGCAGAGAACTGGAAAGGCGCAGCAGCATCCTCTGGCGGGTCGCCTGCATCATCCGGTGTACACCGGCGAGCGAATAGACGGGAGAAGAGAGTGCCACCAGCAGCACCAGGAAAAACATGAACCAGAACACAGGATTCTGCTGGCATTCAGGTTCGAATAAAGCCAGCAGTCCGAGATAGAGCAGCACGACAGTCAGAAAATAGTGCATTGACAAGGACAGATCTCCGATCACTTTAAGCCCGCCGCAGCGGTCCGGGTGCAGCGGCCTGATCCGCAAGCCGAGGCGCATGGTGCGGAGCAGCAAAAATCCTGTAACCAGAGATTTGTAGAGCATCAGGATGATCACTCCATAATTCAGGCAGATGAAGATCCGGGCGTAGAATGCGGTAAATCCTCCATGAATTCCCAGCCACCAGCCCGGCCGTAGCAGCATGGAAATCACTGCTATTACCGAACCTGAAATAAAGGAAAGCCAGGAAGCCAGAGAGCTTTGATACATTGGCTTTACCATGGAATGGAGCTCAGCAGCCCCTTCTGTGTCTGAACCCCAGTCACCGCGGACCAGGCAGCGCAGAAAACGGGAAAGCCGACGATAAAAATTGACAGTCACAATTGCACCCAGCGGGGAGAGCAGGCCAAGATTGATCAGATTCAGATAATCATGGCTGAGAGGAATCAGTGATCCGTTCCGGTAAAGCGTACCCCCGGCCAGGCTGAGCAGTATAGTGCCTCCGAAGCTGAACAGAAAATAAAGCAGAGCCGCAGGTATGGCTTTTTCACCTAACGGCACGGCGAAAAACCGATAAACAGGATCATTGGCTGCTGGATGATAAAAAATAGATTTTCTCAGGCTTACCTCCGCAATCATTCTATTATAAATCAATTTTTTCGATTTGTAATTCAGGAACCTTTTTTGACTGGTGTGTCAGAGCTTTGACAATGCCCGGAACATACTGATATCTTTCTATTATGATCACAAACGCATCTGAGTATCTGCAAGAAGTGGATCGCCTTTTCGCTCTGGGCAGGGATTTATTACAACCAGGACAAATGGTATATACCTGAAGAACTGCAGAAATAAACCCTTTTCGTCTCTTTACAGGTCTGAATCGGAATGGTTCAGGGATAACCTGGGATGGAAGGTCAGCGATATACACGAGACCCTGCTTCAGGCCAAAGGCGGATTCAATCAGGTTTTGAGCGTGGAATTGAAGTCTGACAGCAGAACTGTTCCTTCCAGGGTGATCGTCAAACTGACTGTGCCTCCGGAATCCGATTCTGAGACAGTGAACCAGGATGATCCTTATGAACATGTCCGGGAATTTCATGCTTATCAATTACTCCCTGATCTGGGAGTACCCACAGCCGCAGTTTATTTCAAATCCATGCTAAAGTCAGGCGAAAATGCCCTGATCATGGAAGACCTCACCTTGAGGGCGAATCTCAGGGGAAATGATCACAAGTGGAGTTTTGATGAAGCGAGGTCAATTCTGGATTTCTATGTCAGGCTGCACCTGGCAGGCCTGAGGGAATCCTCATGCGGCGATCTGAGGGCCAGGTGGCCCTGGCTTTCTGAACATGAAGGAAGCCAGTTGAAAGCTCCAATGCTCTCCAGAATGCTGAAAAAAATCCTTGCCTCTCCTGTAACCGGCGCCAGGCTATCCCCTCATGCAGGGTCACTTTTATCGATCTGTGATCGTATGGAAAGCCTAAAAAAACACCTGGCTTCCAGGCCCCAGACATTCAATTACAATGACTTCTTTCCAGGCAATGTGGCTGTGCCTGATAAATGGTCTCCAGCCGACCCTGCCATACTCTTTGACTGGCATCTGCTGGGTACCGGCCCTGTCGAACAGGATCTGCTGAACGTGTTTTACGGCGATCATTTCAGCCTGATCAATGTCGACGAATGCCTGGAACATTATATCAGCAGCATCAATACCGCTGCCGGAACATCCTATAAACCGGGTGAAGTGCGGAACTGCATGAAAGCGGCTGAGCTGCTGGGTGTCATGCACTCTTTGTGGATGCTGTCAGGCAGGCTGCCAGCTATCGAACTGGGAAAAAGAAAGCTGCCTGGCTGGCTGGATTCGCTTATCACCAGGATCCAGAACGGCTATCTGGACGAGCTTCTCTCCATTGCCGGAAGGATCATCTGACCTGTCACAAAGTCAGGCCCAGTTTCTTTTCCAAACGCTAATTTTCAAGACCTGCCCCTAATTTTCCTTCTTCTCCTATCTCCCTTTTAGTCGAACTTACATATGGCGGGGTCGAGAGGGGTGAACCAAATCTTGGGTAAAGAAGCAGCCACTTCCTTAGTCAGAAAACCAATTCTGTTATCAAACTGATGGTAATTGCTTACCTTGAGAGGAGCAGAATCCATTGACTCCCCGCCGGGGTGTTCAGAGGGGCGGAGTCCCTCTGATGGGAGGAATCTCAAAGGGAGGGGAAAACCCTCCCTTTGACTGCATTTTGAATGCCTTCAGACGGGGTCAGGTCGGATTTGGGGAAAAGCTCTGGAAGAACGACCAGACCCCGATCTCGCAGAAAACGACATGTCCTAATCTTATACTGTTAAGATACGGTCACTTTTTCTATTTCAACATTCTGTCAAATGTATAGACCCGGTTCAAATTTCAATTTTCCAGTTCCAGGCGTTCCCCGCTCTTCTTGTCGAATACATGCACTGAATCCATATCCAGGACAAGATTGATCGTTTCATCCACGTGCGGCCTGTCCTTGGCATTGAATCTGGCTGTGATCTCGCATCCGTTGCGCTCCAGGGTCGCGATCACTTCGCCGCCCAGCACTTCCACTACTTCCACCTTGGCCTGGAAGCTGTTCTCGCCAGGCAGATGGCTGACCCGGCTGTCGTTTTCCCTGAATATATGTTCTGGCCTGATGCCGAGGATCAGATCATGGCCTGTAAATGCCGCGAGCTGCCTGCTCTCTTTTTTGGGAGCCTTGAGGTGGAACAGGCCGTTATTAAACCAGGTCGAGTCTCCTTCCAGGTTCACCCTGCAGTCGAAGAAATTCATGGCCGGGCTGCCGATGAAACCTGCCACAAAGAGATTACCCGGTTTCTCATAAACAACTTCCGGATCATCGCACTGCTGCAGGATCCCGTCGTTCATCACAGCAATCCTGGTGCCCATGGTCATGGCTTCCACCTGGTCGTGGGTAACGTAAACCGTTGTGGTCTGCAGCCTGTTATGCAGTTTGCTGAGTTCCACCCTCATCTTCACCCTGAGCTTGGCGTCCAGGTTGGAGAGCGGCTCATCCATCAGGAATACCTTTGGGTCGCGCACTATGGCTCTGCCAAGAGCCACGCGCTGCCGCTGCCCTCCTGACAGATCCTTTGGTTTGCGCTGGAGCAGGTCTTCCAGGCCCAGGATCTCGGCAGCCAGCTTCACGCGCTTCTCAATCACCTCATTGGACGCTTTCTGCATCCTGAGCGCAAAGCACATGTTCTCAAATACGTTCATGTGCGGGTAAAGTGCGTAGTTCTGGAAAACCATGGCTACATTGCGCCTGGAACCGGGAAGTTTTGTTACGCAATCGTTTCCGATATAGATGTTCCCTTCAGTTATCTCCTCAAGCCCTGCGATCATGCGCAGGGTGGTGGACTTGCCGCAGCCTGAGGGCCCGACCAGCACCAGGAATTCCTTATCCGCGATCTCAAGGTTCAATTCCTTGACAGTGTCCGCAGCAGCATTTTCATATCTTTTCCTGATTTTCTCCAAAACCACTTTTGCCATATGCCCCTCCTCGCATTTAATATTTTCCGTTCAATTATCCCTTAAGTCCGGAAAGAGTTATACCCTGGATGATCTGCTTCTGCATAGCTATGAACACCACGATCGACGGGATCACCACCAGATTGGCGGCAGCCATGATGATGTGGTATTCGATCCCGTACTGTCCGGCAAATCCGTTCAGCCCGACAGGCAGGGTCTTCATGACTTCGCTGTTTGTCATGATCAGAGGCCAGAGGAAGGAGTCCCAGTTGCCTGTAAAGGTGAAGATGGCCAGCGCAGCCATGGAAGGCTTGACCAGTGGCAGTATTATCCTGGTGAAGATCGTGATTTCACCAGCTCCATCAAGGCGGGCTGCCTCGATCAGTGAATTAGGGATCCCTTCCATGAACTGCTTCATCAGGAAAATCCCGAAAGCGCTGATCAGGCCGGGTATGATCAACCCAAGATATGTATCGCAGAGCTTGAAATGAATTGCCAGGATATACCAGGGTATCACCAGCATCTGCATGGGCACCATCATGGTGGAGAGGATCAGGTAGAAAATGGTGTTTCTGTAAGGATATTCGAATTTGGCCAGAGAATAACCGGCCAGGGAACTGAAAAAACAGACGCTCACTGTGACTACCCCGGCTACGACCAGGCTGTTCAGATACCATCTGCCGAAATGGGCTGCTTTCAAGATTTCCTTGTAATTGTCAAAGGTAAAATCCTTGGGCCAGAATGTGGGCGGGATGCAGATGATCTCATGCGGAGGCTTGAAAGAACTCAGTATAGTCCAGAGAAAGGGGAAAACCATTAGAAAGGCGATGCCTGAAAGAGCAAGGTAGATGGAGAATTTTTTCAGTTTGGATTCCATGTTTCACCTCAGCTTATTTAAACATCTTCGTTTTGGCTGCTTCTTAGTATTCGAATTTCTTGGTCAGTACTTTCATCTGGAACACTGTCACTGCCAGGATGATCGCGAACAGCACAAAGGTCATGGCAGAGCCGTAGCCCATCTGGTATGACCTGAAGGCTGTCTGCTGGATGTGGAAGACCACTGTCCTGGTGCTGTTCAGCGGGCCGCCGTTGGGAGCCATCACAAAGATCTCGCCGAAGAGCTGCAGCCCGTTCATCACCCCCATCACTGAAAGAAACACCATGGTCGGATTGAGGAGTGGCAGAGTGACATGCCAGAAGCGCCGGAAACCGGTAGCTCCATCCATTTCCGCAGCCTGGTAAATCGAGTCAGGGATCGTGGTCAGGCCTGCCAGGAGAATCACCACCTGGAATCCCAGGCTTTTCCAGACAGTCATCAGGGCGATCGAAGCAAGCGCTGTATACGGGCTGAGCAGAAACGGGCATTGCAGGTGCACGAATGAAAGCAGGTGATTGATCAGTCCGAAGGTCGGTTCATACAGCCACATCCAGATATAGCCGGCTGCAATGCCTGAGGTGATCACAGGCATGAAGATCATGAAGCGGAAAAGCCCGAGCCAGCGGATGCCTGAATTAAGCAATAGGGCGATGGCAAGGGACAGCACGAGCCCGACCGGAACCGCCACCAGAGTGTAGCAGAAATTGTTGATCAGGCATCTCAGGAAGACTGTATCGTGGAGCAGGGCGAAATAATTATTCAGAAAAACGAAATTCTTATCTGGATTGAGAAGGTTCCAGTCGTTGAAGCTCAGAAAGAATGAGTAAAACATGGGCCAGATGTTCAGGCAGATAAAATAAACAACTGCAGGCAGGATGAAAAGCATACCCCAGAACATGCGGCGCGTCTTATCTTCCATTTCAAAAAATCTGTTCATCTGTCCTCCCCCTTCAATTTGCCGCGAGCATCCGGTTGATTTCCTGCGCAGCCTGCGAGATCGACTGTTCAGGAGTGTAATGAAGCAGCAACACACGCTCGATGGCCAGCTCTATTTCCTGCTTGTACCTGCCCTCGTCTTTCTTCAGCGAAGCGTAAGTATAGGGCATCTGGTCCAGGAAGGCGGAAAGCTGCGGGTATTTTTTCCTCAGTTCCGGATCCATGGCTGCTTCCTGCCGCATGGGCAGTTCACCGACCCAGTCCACCCATTTCAGCATTGTTTCCTTGGAAGTGATGAATTTCACGAATTTCCAGGCTTCCAGCCTGGCCCTGCCTGTGGCCTTTTTGGTCACGCAGTTGGCCCAGTAAGTGCCATAGACTACCTGTTTTTTGTGATGCGGGATCGGCGCGATCCTGTATTCGAAATCAGGAGGAGTGTCGCGCTTGAGTTGAGAGATCGCCCAGCTTCCGTCGATCAGCATGCCTGCGCGGCCCAGGCGGAAAGCTTCGTACGGCGGCAGGAACATGTAGGAATAGTAATTGTTTTTGCAGAATCCCATCATGTATTCCATGGCTTCGTAGCCTGACCTGGAGTCCCAGAGCACATGGTTCTCATCACTGTCCAGGCTTCCGCAGTCGTTCTGCGGGATCAGGCAGTCGGTCAGGTAATTCCAGGCCTGGCCCTGCGGCTGCCCGATCGCAGCTCCGGCCACCTGCAGCCTTCCATGTTCGTCGTGCCTGGTGATTTTGGCGGCAGATTCCATCATCTCTTCCCAGGTCTGGGGCGGGCGGTCAGGATCGAGTCCTGCCTCGCGGAAAAGCTTTGTGTTGTAATAAAGGGCCAGATTGCTCGCCCCTATGGCCAGCCCGTAATATGAGTCGTACTTCTTGAAACTGGAAAGCAGGGGGAAGAAATCCCGTTCTATATCCGCTGTAGTCATGATTTCAGGCGGTACAGGCGTGAGAAGTCCGCTTTTCACATACTGATAGGCCCAGCTGTTGTGAATATTGATGATGTCAGGCCCCTCCCCTGCCGCGATCGAGGCCACCAGCTTGCTGACATATGTATCGTATGACAGGGTGTTGAAGACAATTTTCACGCCAGGGTTTTGCGCTTCATATTCCGCAATCAGCTTGTCAATGGCTATCTTTTCAGGTGTGTAATGATGCCTCCAGTAGACCAGCGTGATTTCACCGCTTGACTCCTGGGAAGTCTGAACTGCTTCCACAGGCCCGGGAGAAGCTGCCTGCTCTTCGCCACCGCAGCCTGTGACTAGGAACAGGGAAACCGCGATTGAGATCAGTAACAAGCATCCGGATATTTTCTCCATCAGCCCCCCTTTTGACTTGTATATTATATGAGCCTCTAATCTTAAGACAAGAGGCTCATATTTCAAACTTGTTTTAAATACGAGGCAAATCCTTGAGTGAATCCGGAAATCAGTGACATGTAGTCCCGCAGTTGCCTGGTGAGCAGGAAATTCTCCCGAACATACCAGTGGGCTTTTTCTCCGATTTTCCCGATCATTTCAGGGTTCTTCAGCAGCTCCCTGATCCTGTCCGCTGCTTCCTGCGGCGTGTTGACCAGGAATCCTGTCTCATAGTTCTTGACCTGGATTTTGATGCCTCCTGTGTTGCCGCCGATCACCGGCTTTTTCTTCCAGAGCGCTTCAGTCACTGTGAGCCCGAAGCCCTCCTTGACCGACTTCTGCACCACGATCGCGGAGGCCCGCTGCAGGGCATTGATGAACAGCGCATCTTCAGGCAGCATCATCACCATCACGTCAGGCATTCTTCCCACTGCCTTCAGGACCTCGGCATGCACGGCGCTGCCTTCAGGGTCGTCCGCAGCCCCGGCGCCGGCCAGGATCAGGCGGCAGGGAAAATCCCTGCGCACGATCTTGAAAGCTTCCACTACTCCAAGCGGATCCTTGAATCTGTCGAATCTGGAAACCTGGGTGATCAGGGGCAAATCGCGGCTGATGCTGTATCTGGTCATCAGTTCATCAACTTCGCCTGAACTCATCTCCCTGTTCTTTTCGCTCAAAGGGTCTATGCTGGGCGCAATGATGAATTGAGAATGAGGCAGTTTCCGGGCGAATTCAGGCATGGAAAAAATGCTGGCGTCAAAAGGGGCCACAATTTTACTCAGGTAATTCCAGACTTTTGGGTCAGGATTACTGGCATCGATGTGGCAGCGCCAGACCCATTTGCCCTTCCTGTTCGGGCAGAGGTTGATCAGATGTGCGGGCTGCGGATCATGGATAAAGACATAGTCAGCAGCTTCCAGCTTTGCCCGCAGTTTCTCCGCGTTCCTGACCGCGTTCTGCTCGTATATTTTCCGCTCGGTTTCCGTGAAAGGCACATCATTACCCTGCAGTCCGTTGTGGAACATCTTGGTCACGCGGAAAAATTCGTCAGTGCCGTCTATCACTTCCCAGGAGGCCTTCAGGCCAAGCTCAGCCATGAATGCCACCAGCCAGTTGAGAATTTCGGCCACTCCGCCGCCTGCCCTGGTGGAATTCACGTGCACAATGCTCTTCCCGCTCAGGTGCCTGGCAATATCTTTCAGCTGGTCAAGGCAATTATCGCCGACTATGTCGCGATACTGTTCCAGGCTGCGCTCCATTTTCCCTTCCAGGACTTTGTCAGTGCCATTTTTTTTCATGGTTCCCCCTTCAGACTTATTGTTTA
>JAQTZZ010000033.1:0-31102 GCA_028687545.1 Candidatus Wallbacteria bacterium | reverse complement strand
CATCCTGCTTCAACCTGCAACAAGGGATAACAGATGGATTTTATTATGATGATTATGAAGAAAAAGGATCAGATCTTGGCCACAAAATATTTTACTCAGCAATTTTTCCTGATAACATTATCTTTATGGCCATTTTAACAGCAATGGAAAAAATCAATTTGAAATCCATCACGATTCCATTCTGCCTTGCTTTCATCTGCATGCTTCATCTGAATGTTTTATCAGCAGCGGATAAAGCTTTGGAAAGCAAGCTGGCTGATCAGATGAATGAAATAACCAGCCTGAATTCACAGCTGAACCCTGCGCTGGAAAAACTTGGCATCAGGTTGTTAGAGCGGATGATCCCCGGATACAGTGAGTTGTATGAGATGCAGGCTGTCATGGATTACCTCGACCGGATGAATGCTGATCAGCCGGATCTGCTCGGACCTTCCGACAGAAAGCGGCTGAGCAGATACCTGAACAGCATCTCAGCATCAATCAGTCAGTTCAAGGCGCATCTCGGGGAGGATAACGAGTATCTTAAGCAGGCGAATTCCTCCACCTCAGAGATGATCGAAAAAATACTGCTGAAAAGCGGAAAGGAAGCCCTGGAAAAAAAAGGTCCGAAAGGCACAATGGAAGTAGCCTACTTTGCTTTGAAAGCAGTGGGATGCACGGATAAAGTTTATGGAGTGAATGTGCATACTCCGGACACCAGGCAGGGAGTGCTGGCCTGTGCGGCTGTGACATCAGCGATTTTGAAAAAAGCCGGCAGGTTGAAAAACACGCTCATAAGCTGCGAGGGGCTCAGGGCGCATCTCACAGACAGGCTTCACTGGAATCATGTTCAGCTGCCTCAATACAAAGCCGGAGACGTGGTATTCTGGGGTGAGGGAAATGATCCGGATCATGTCGGGATCGTTGTCTGCAAGGATGTCTATGGCAACTGGTGGACTGTAGACAATTCCTCAACACGCAGGATGGTGGTCTGGCGGCCGATCCATGGAAATTACGGCAGAGTGGCGATCTGCGCTGAGCGGGATCCTGAAAACAGGTGATTCAGCAACTTGAAGGTGCTGCCTGATGCAGTGCCGTTTCCACCTTATACATCAATCCTGCCAGCGGCAGGTGTATCCACATTGAAAGTACCTTCTTCCCAGTCGCTGCCTGGATTGTCTGCTTGTAGGCTGCAAGCTGCGGTCCAAAGGAACAGATTTTGCCGGTGAGATTCTTTGCATCACCAGAAATTACTTTATGGTCTATGATCACGAATCCTGCTTCAGTCTCCAGAATAAGATCCGCAACTCCACGCAAAATGCTACCAGTTTCCAGGCGGCAAGCCAACGGCATCTCGGTGTGCTTTATAGCATCTGCGAAAGATTTGCAGATCCATTCTCTTAAGTGTTGCGCTGCTTTCGTAATCTGTTCAGGCAAGACCGCCTTATCAAGGTTATGATTCCTAATTAGATCAGCTGCGATTTTGCTCCGCAGATCGTCTGTTATGCCGGTAGAATCCACAGCAAAGAAAGCATGAAAAATCTTACCGCACAAATCAGGTTTGGCATCCTCAGGGAGTACGATAGGTTCTCCCAGCTTTAGCGTCTCAACAATTTCAGCAGGCTCCCCTTCCAGAAGTGACGGCTGAACAAAAGCAGCAGGAAACTCCTTTTGTCCTGGTTTTTTATAATCCACTCCAGGGTCTCTCTTCGTTTCCACAAATTCGGGCTCAGCACCCGTGCGTTCAGTTACTTCAACCGTGCATCCAGCCCAGCAGACTTTACCGGCAACAGGCTCTGAGATCAAAGGTTGGCCGTCGCTATCCAGCAGCTGTCCGAACAGGCCTTTGTTCAGCTTGCCGGGTCTGGCAGCCAGGATCAGATAATCCCTGGCTCTGGTGAATGCGACATACAGAACGCGCAGTTCTTCTGCTTCTTTGCGTTCGTTTGCTTCCAGGTTGAAACTGTGCTCTGCCACTTTTTCGTGAAATCGAGTTGTCTTCAAATCGCCATAAGGGGAGTCCCAGTATCTGATCCAGTGCCCTGCCAGGGGATCACTGAAATCGAATTTGCCCTTATTCTCAACTTTTACTCCAAGCCCGGGGAACTTATTCTGATGCGCTGAGTCATAGAGCACTACTACACGCCATTCCAGGCCCTTGGCTTTATGCCGGGTTGATACTGTCAACAGGTCAGCGCCAGCGATCAATGGCTTTTCGTCTTCCCCGCTCTGCTGCAGCTCTGTCAGATATTGAATAAATCCTGGAACAAGCACACCGTTTCCGGATGAAGAGAATTCACCCACATAGGCCACTGCAAGCGCGCGCAGTGCGTCCAGGTTGGCAAGCCGCCTGTCTGTATCGCCCCATTCCAGGCAAAGTTTTCTTATATCCAGGAGTTCCATGACTCTGTCAAAAACAGGAAGAACGCCTGTAATCTTGCTCACCCTGGAATCTTCTGCGATCTTCGAGACAATGGGATTCTGCATCAGGCTTGCGCCATCAGGATTCTCCAGCAGATCTTTCAGAAGCTGGTCTTCCTTGCCAGCGTAGTCGAGCAAACGGCAAAGTTCTGCAGCAGCCAGGGTATCATGGGAGTCTGCCCATAGTCTTAACCCTGCGCAAATCACCATGGATTCAAGTGTTGCACATAAGCCTGATTCAGGGATACAGGCAGGGATACCAGCGCTTTTCAAGGCCATGGCTATCTCACTGCACTCGGCATTTGTGCGGCAGAGTATGGCGATATCGCCTGGTGTCGCTTTGCGCAGTTTTTCATCCATACCACAGACTTCAGGTTCTGAAGCCAAAAATTTCTGCAGGCAGTCAGCCAGAGCCAGATAATCCTCGCCTTTATTTTTAGTATCCAGCCACCACATTTCCACTGGTGGAGGAAGTGTGACTTTGTCGCGGCCAGGTTTCAGCAGGATGCTCTCTGCTGAAAAGCCCTGCTTCTTGAGCGACCTGGTAAAGATGGAAGTATAAAGATTGACCAGTTCAGGCCTGCTCCGATAGCAGCAACTTAATGTTTCTGTTTTTCCTGCTCTTGTGATTTCATCAACCGCTGCTTCCATCAGTTGAGGGTCAGTGCCACGAAACGCATAGATGGCCTGCTTGCGGTCACCAACCCAGACACTTTCGGCAGCAAGTTCTGCCAGCCTGAGAAACACTGCGAGCTGGATCGGGCTGGTATCCTGGAACTCATCAACTAGAACCAGATCCAGGCTACCTGAAAGTCTTCTCCTGGTTTCCGGATTGGAGAGAAGCCTTAGTGCCAGCAGTTCCTGATCCCTGAAGTCAAGCGCACCCTGGGTAGCTTTTTCTTCCTGATAATTAGTCAAAGCCTTTTCTGCCATCTCAAACAGAATTGAAATCAATTCCTGCAAATCCTGTCTGAATCTAGGATTGCGGGTATGATAAGATGCTGCAATTCTAACTGGTTCAAAAGACTCTGCTGATTTTTTGCATGGACTGAGTCTAGCCAGATTCGCCCACTCAGACCAAGTCAGTTCTTTGTCTGCTCGCAGGATTTCCAGACATTTCTGCAGTTCATCGGCAACAGCCCTGGTGCCCTTTGTCTCATCCTGGATTTCTTCGAGCTGCTTAAAAAACATCTCTCCAGCCTGGATGAGCTTTTTCTCTGTCTTCTCCATAACCGTCTCTGGGAACAATTCCATCAGCGAATCAATACTTTGCCTGGCGAATGCCTGAAACTGATCTGGCTGAATATCATATGAAAGTGCTGAGTTAACAATCTGCCGTAACTTATCTCCCCATTCGATCCTGGTTCTTCCGGCTATTTCCAGAAGAGTTTCAACTTTGTCATCTTCCTGAGTGCTGCCAATGGCTCTAAGCAGCATCTCTTCAGACTTTGCTTCGTCGATCACGGTCATTTCAGGCGAAAGCCCCAGCTCAAAGGCAGAGCGCTGCACCAGCCTGCTGCAGACAGCGTTTACTGTGCCAATCAAGGCTCCTTCCATCATCAATGCTTCCCTGTTGAGCCCGGCACCGAACAGCTTGCTCCTGACACGTTCTTTCAATTCAGTTGCCGCCCGGTTGGTAAATGTGACTGCCACAATGCGCTCAGGACTGGCCTTTCCGCTTTTGATCCTGTCTTCCAGGAGCTTGCTCAGATACTCGGTTTTGCCTGTGCCTGCGCCTGCCGAAGTGATCCTGATTCGGGAAAGTATCCCGCTCATAAGGCCTCCCTGAATGAATTCCCGCAGAGAATGCCGAAGTTGCAGTAATCGCATTGCGAAGTCAGGCACAGCTCGTTTCCATTGATACGGTCTTTTTCAATGACTTCATCTTCTGTTCCATTCCCTGCGGCAATGACTTCACCTGCAGCAAGTCTCTGAAGACCGGCGTGGAAAGTTGCGGACAGAATCTGCCACATCATATCATCCGAAGGAGAAGCTGCATGTACTGCGCCCGTAAACCCTGGTCGGTTCAGGCACAGTCTCTGATCCTTAACCGAGAAATACCCGAGTACAGGAAATTTTCCTTTTTTCTCCAGCATCTTCCCGTATGCAGTCAGCTGGCAGGCAAGTCCGTCAGCCAGATGATCAGCGTAAAAGTTCAACTTGCCTGATTTGATGTCAATCACGATTTCCGGTTCCCCCAGCAAAATATCCACCCGTCCCTGCAGGTTGATTCCATCTATGATTCTGCTTACCTCGCGCTCTATCTGCTTGAGTTTCAGACCTGTCGCAGCTATGAAATCTGTCAGCACTGAAGCAGACCTGGCAATCCTGCGTCTGGTAGCAGTAAGAAGGGATTCATTTCCTTTTAGGAAAAGCTCAGCCACCAGGAATGGCGCTTCTTTGTCAAAAATCTGTTCGGCAGTCCGCTCAGCCTGTGCTGGTTTGACTACAGACTGAAGACATTTCTCTATCAGGTGATGCGCCAGATTTCCCTGCACAATCGCGAAATCCGGCAGGCCTGTACCTATACCTGCTGAAAGTCCGGCTTTATACTCCAGCACCCATTTCATCGGGCATTGAATCAGTCTGCTGATACTGTCAGGTGAATCATGTTCGCGAGGCTTGATTTCAATTCCGGGTCTGAAAGTTCTGATCGCTTCCGGCAAAGGTCGCAAATCTGCTTTAGTCAT
The DNA here is from genome assembly GCA_028687545.1 of Candidatus Wallbacteria bacterium. NCBI lineage: Bacteria > Candidatus Walliibacteriota > Candidatus Wallbacteria bacterium. Next base: position 26,012 of record JAQTZZ010000033.1, on the reverse strand, counting down.
TCCTGCCTTGGATGCTAGTAAGGGACGTTCAACAGTCAATGTTTCCAGCTCAATATGCTTAATCCCCAGCATATCCCAGAGCGGATGATGACTTGTCACTTCTCCAGCTCTGTCACGCAATGGGCAGACAAAAAACAGCCGCTTTCTGCAGAGATCGATCGGCAGATGCCAGGAGTCACCATCTTGTCCGGCTATCTCCGCTGGCTGAGGAATATGCACACCTGCTTTTGTTAAATCATCTAGCTCCTGTTCAGTAAGTCCTGCGTCAAAGGGCTTTCTGACAGCATCTGCGGAAAAATTCCACCAGACGATATTGTCAGCTGGAGCCATCATTGCGCCAGGTTCTGATATCCATTCCAGGCCTGCCTGCGCCAGCCTGGCTGAAGGTTTATCAAGCATGGCTCTTGACCAGGAAAGAAGTTTGACGAGTTCGGGTTGTGAAAAGCTTTTACTGCCAGTCAGTTCAGCCAGATCTTCCAGATAGTCGCATTGGTTGATGACACGGAAATACCGGGTATCCGGAACAGAATGACTTCTATCTTTTGCCCATTCACGCACCAGGCTGCAGCGAGTTTTAATCTCAACTGCAGAAAAGTTCCCACCTTCAGCACCAGCAAGGAAAATACTTCTAAGTATGTGCTTCTGCTGTTCGGCTCTATCAGATCCCTTCTTTGAAGAAATCATATCAAGACCATTTTGAACTGCTACTTCCCATTCAGGGCTGCCTGCTGCAGGCCACTTCTGCATGGCGTCAGCCAACTTGTGTCGCAGTCCGGGGTGCAGGGGAGCATCAGGCAGAGCCAGGAATTCCATTACCCGTCGAGGTTCAGGAGGACTTTCAGCAAGCTGGAAAACCAGCGGCAATATGGAAGTAAGCGGATCATCGTCAGCTTCAGCGTTCACACCTGAAACCGGCAATCCAAAACCGGCAAGCGACGAATCCAGAATGTCGTCAGGAGTAATTATGAGGCAGGTTTCGCCTTCAGGCAGCGTGGAGATAAAGGCAGCTACATGATCAGCAGCCTGTGAAAGGGAGCATCGCAGGAGCTGGATTGTGCCATCTTTGACAATCCCATCCTTACGAGACTTAACAAGTCCCAGATCCCCGGAAGACTTCACCTGAGTATATTCGACTGAAGTAATGATAGTTCCATGATCTTTCAGGCATTCAAAGGTTTTCTTCCAGAGAGCTGGCAGATGCTCAACTGGATCATAGCAGAGGATTTCACTGATACCAGAGTTAAGAACCCTCATCCTGTCCAGCACTGCATTCAGGCGGTCAGGAGTACCCAGTGGCAGATCATGGCAGACATCCCTGAGTTCGGATAGCCGTTTACCTGCCTGTTCCCCCTTCCAGCCATGCAGCATCAGAAAATCGCGGATTCTGAGCAGGTGCCTGGCAGTTCCCAGCCTGTCGACTTCTGCAGAAGCTGAATAGAAAGCATCTTTTCCAAGATTAGAGACAAGCGCTGCAGCACGCAGAAGATCTGGTTGATACTCTCCGGAAAGTCCTAGTTTTGTTTCCAGCAGTCCGAGCAGACCACCCATGCCAACCCGGGCCACCCCGAACTCAGGTCCATCAGCAGCAGGTCCTGGCCAGGTTCTCCCGCCAAAATGCATGGAAAAATGTACTTTCAGCATCCTGCCCCTTTCCTGGCGAACTGCCGAGAATTCCTCGTTAGTTGCTTTAAGGTCCAGATCAATGGAATTTCCACCGATTCATTTCTCAGTCAGTAGTGATTTCCAGCAACTGTGTGACGATTTTGGGATGCAGGGATTTTTTCCCGTGGAATGGGATCACAAAGCGCTCTTTGCCTTTCTGATAAATTCGATGGCTACCTTTAGTACGGATCAGCACAAATCCGGCTTTCAAAAGAATGGATTCAGCCTGAGCCGCAGTTAATGAGACCTGCTTAGGCAACTTTTACTTCCAGAGATGTGGTGAGAATTTCCCGGCTGAGCAGGGTGCGTTTCTCTTCATCATCAAGCGTTTCAATGTAAAGGTCGATCGCTTCCCTGATATTGGCAAGAGCTTCTTCGACTGTGTCTCCCTGGCTGTGGCACCCTTTGAGCTCAGGGCAGAAGATGTAATATCCGGAATCATCTTTTTCGAGGATCACGCTGACTTTGTAACTCATATTGCCATCTCCAGCCGTTTTAAGCATGATATCAAAACAATCGGAATCTGCAAAGCCTTGGCTATTAAAAAGGGTAAATGAAACAATCCAATTAAAATGCTATACTATCCTCACTAATCCGGAAGCAATTCCAAGCTAAAATCGATAAAAAAAATCAGAGGTATTCATGGGCTTTACCTGGGTTCCTTTCTTCAAAGAAATGTCGGAAAAGCTTCTACCTTATCAGAATAACAGTGGAAAATTGATCGAGTTTTTGAAGAAATGTGATGTCAGCATTGGAAACACTGCAGATGAGCTGCACCTGGATATGATTGATCCTTTCACTTTCCTTTCCTTGATCATCAAACATGGCCACCAGAAACGGAGCGAAATCCTGCAAGCTCTTAGACCTCTATTGAATATCACCTCGCCACTACCCAGTGATTTCAACGGTATTCCTACTCTTGATGCCAGAAACGCCTGGCTGGGTGATCTGAAAAATACTGACCTAAAGCAAAACATCCTCAGGCTCTGGTCATTGTATTCTAAGATGCTGAAGAATGAGCCTGTTGAAGCTGATTTCAACGCAATCCTGAAGATAAAAGGCGTTGGCAAACAGATGCTCACGATCGCCATGTTCTGGGTGAAGCCTGATACTTATCTCTCGCTGGATGCCAACACGATGCCGTACCTTAAGAAACGAGGTATCGAATCTTCTTACTCTGATTTTTCGTCTTATGCAGAAATCATCAAAGCAGCCAGGGAAAAACTCCCAAACATACCTTTTTATCAAATCTCCTATGACGCATGGAGGGAAAACCAGCAACCCAGATATTGGTGCTTTAAAATCTATCCCGAATATTTTGATCATGCAGTAGAAATCAAAACATGCATCATGGGTTATGATTACAATAAGGACGATAAAGCTTCGGTTACAAGGCACTGGAAAGCCATGAAGGAAGTTAAGCCTGGCGACTTTCTGGTGATCAAGGTAGCAGAGGGCGGCACTCTTTTCTATGGAACAGCTACTGTTGCTGAGCCCAGAAAACCCGGAGATCATACAGACAGCATCTCCAGGACAGTCGATGAAAAAATTCATAAGTTTGACAACGGGATCGTCAGATTAGTTGACTCACAGGCGTTTTATCAAGATTTTACAGACAATTTTTTCAAAGACAATCCGGATTCGATGGCAGAGCGTGTGGATGTTGATGATTTGCTTATCGTTGACGGCAAGTGCGTGTCTCTCAAAGGCATCAGCAAGGAAATTAAGAAAGGATCAGTTCAGGACAGCCTGTTTGAAATAACCGAGAACTTTTACAACAAAGTGAGGGATTCTCTGATGAAAAAAGAAAACCTGGTTGATTTTGATTCTGAGGATATTCCGCAAGACAATGACGACGAGACAGCGGCAGATAATTGCACGGTTGAAGATGATATTGAAATTCTCGAAGATGATCTCAATGTCATCCTGTACGGCCCTCCCGGCACCGGAAAAACTTACAACACAGTCAACAAAGCGCTGAATATCATTAATGGCAAAGGCTATGCCAATGAAAAGAAAAAAGGCAGAAAAATTCTAAAAGCCGAATTTGACGACCTGGCGGCTAAAGGAATAATCCAGTTCATCACATTTCACCAATCATACAGCTATGAAGATTTCATCGAAGGTATCAGGCCGGATTGCGCGGATGAAGACAAAATCAAGTATTGCTACAAAGACGGAATTTTTAAGCGCATTGCCATTGAAGCCTTGTACGATCTCATGAGTCTGTCAATGAGCAAGCTGGAACAGTCGTTTGATGTGGCTTTAAGGAAAATGCAGGAAGAGTTACCGGCTGGCTCTGAAATCGGAACCATCACTGGGAACCAGTTCACGATCATCGACTATCTTGAGAACTCCATCCATATCATGCCTTCAACCAAAATCAACACCTTCCCGATATCCCTGAGTCCTCTCAGGAAACTTTATCAATGCGACAAGACAAACCCGCTCAAGAAAGCTACTGATGTATGGAAAACTCTCGGCAGATACGGCGGGCTTTCCAGCTATTATTTTGCCATTACGAAGAAATTGAGCTCATACGATGTAAAGGAATCAGAATTTACTGGTAGTGGCCCGGAATATGAAGAAAAAAAAGACAAGGTACTGGAACTTTTGAACAGCAGCGCTGAAATCAAAAACAATTCTGCCAGACCCTATGTCCTTATCATAGACGAAATCAACAGGGGAAACATTGCCAAAATATTCGGAGAGCTGATTACTCTGATCGAGCCAGACAAAAGATACGGCAGCAAAAACTGCCTGACCGTAACCCTGCCGTATTCCGGGGAAAATTTCTGCGTCCCCTCCAATCTATACATAATCGGAACCATGAACACTGCCGACAGGTCAATCGAAGCTCTGGACACAGCGCTGCGAAGAAGATTCATTTTCGAAAAATTCAGTCCAAAGCTGAATGTCCTTGAACGAAACCCAAATGTTCAAAATATGAAATCTCAGCTGGGGATCGACCTGGTCAAGCTTCTCAAAATGATCAATGAAAGAATTGCTGTCCTGTATGACAAGGATCACAGGATCGGGCATTCGTTTTTTTTGAACATGGTCAGCCTCAATGATTTAGTCTCTACTTTCGAAAATAAGATAATGCCGCTCCTGCAGGAATACTTCTATTCCGATCTTGGTAAAATCCGCCTGATTCTTGGGGACGCTTTTGTCAAAATTTCTGAAAATCAGGTCTCTTTTAAATGCGAACAAGACGACGACCGGATCGATGAACTGAAGGAGAAAAAAAGATTCTATTTCACACGCAACAAAGACTGGACCACAGAGGACTTCATCTCGATTTATGAATAAGACCTTTCAGAAATACGAATATCAGCGGATTGCCGTAAATGAACGCAACTCAGACGGTTTTCAGTTCAATGAGCGCCATTATGCTGCTTTGTGCAAATTCAACGAAAGAAATGAAGGCAAGTTTTTCGAAATAGAATACAGGAAAATCCGCTTTACAAACTATGTCGGGCTTTTGCAGGTCGGAGACTGCACAATCGAAGTCCTGCCAAAAATTGACCGTCTAACCCAGGATGAAGAAAAGCCCAAGTGGAGATCCGCGCTGATCAGGATGCTGAAGCTCTGCCGCAAGCTTCAACTTGAAAGTACTACTGAATCAAGAGCTTCGCTACAGAATGAGACATTGTTTGAAATCTACATCAACGAATACCTGAATGAAATGGAAAGACTTGTCAGAGAGGGTTTGACGAAAAAATACCGGCTGATACAGGATAATGTTCCTTTCTGCAAAGGCAAGCTCATGCTGGACAGGCAATTGAGGGAAAACCTAGTCCACAAAGAGCGGTTCTGCGTTGAATACGACACTTATGACTTTGACAATCCGTTCAATCAGATCCTTTACGCTGCGCTACAGATCCTGAAAACTTTCCCTGTAGCTCCGAAATTTACGGACAGGATCGGCAGGCTCGAATTCCAACTGCCTGAAATCACTCTGAAAAAAATCACAGCCGAAGATTTCCAGAAGCTGCCGATTGACAGGAAAACCGAAAAATACAAATACGCCCTGACCCTCGCCAGGCTGATCATTATGGAATACACGCCTGACATCAAGGCAGGATCTGAAAACATTCTGGCCATACTCTTTGAAATGGAAAAACTTTTTGAGGAGTTTGTTTATCGCTTGCTATATCGTTACAAGGAATCCGACTGGGAAGTAACAGCGCAAACATCCAGGAAATTCTGGAAAACTGACAACTGCACAAAACACATCCGGCCGGACATTTTGTTGAAGTATTCCGGGAAAAACCTGATCATTGACACAAAATGGAAAGTCCCAAAACAAGGAATTGCATCTGATGACGATCTCAAGCAGATGTATGCTTACAATCAGTTTTATGACGCTGAGCATTCTATTCTGCTGTATCCAAAACTGGAGAAATCAGTAAAAGGCCGCTTCTGCAAAGAAAACCAGAATCACGCATGCAGCATGGAAGGAGTACAGCTTTATTTTAATGGCTCTGGAACAAAGTTGGATCTTCTGAAAACAGGGGATGAGCTAAAAAAAATTGTAAGCAACTATTTGTAAAACTTCCAGGAGTACGAGGTAGTTGACTTGCACTACAAATCTTAAAGTTTACTCACTTTGATTTAGTTGTTTGCTTTGCATGATCTTCTTTATAAATAAACTCTAACAAATCTCCCCTGCGGAAAGTCGCTGATAATTGTTGCAAGGAAATTTCTCGATTGCCATATAGATGCTCCAGTGCTTTTTCAAGTACTTCTATGGCAGAAAAATAGTACCTTTTACTATTTTTCTCGAAAACACTTTGTAACTCTGCAAAATTTCGATGAAAAATTTCTGTATCGTCTTTCAATTTCAAATCATAGCAAAGTAATATTCCCATGACCATTGCGACATAATGTGAAGCGTAAGGTAGAAAAACTGGTAGTTTCTGTTTTTCTGGTCTTTTACGTAGATTTTCGACATATCTGAAGATCTGTACCGCCAAAATTGCCTGAGCAGCATTTAATCCACTGAAAATCATTTCATACATCCGTCCGAAGTGTTCTCTCTGGCGAAATTTCGCTTGGTGAGGACACTGTCTCCAGATAGCAAGTACGCTTTCAGCTACTGTCCCACTGGTGATTACCTGCGGTCCAGATGGGCCTTCTTCACGTTGCCTTTTATATACAAAACCCAGATCTCTCATTCCAATTTCAAGCTGCTTCTGGATCTCATCGTTCGATCTCAAATCTCTCAAGTCAACAGGATTCTGGCTGTTGGTTGCATATGTAATATCTCTAATGAATTCCTTATCGTCTTCAGCAAGTTCGTAGATTCTCACAAGAACACAGACATTTTCAAATTGAGTAAGTAATGAAGGATCATTCAAAGTCTGCTGAATTGTTTTGCAGGTTTGCCCACCATTTATAATCTGAAGACCTTCCAACTTGATAGTATAATTCTCTCCCTGAAGCGCGTTGTAACGAAATTTTCTGCAAATAATAGTGATCCCATTGTTGAAAAAATAAAAATTGTTTTTCTTCGTCGCATCCATAAGGGTATCATGAATTTCTTGATTTACTCGATTGGAATGAAGCCCAAGATATCTGCGTATATTTCGCTCCAGCAGCAGATCATTATGCCGATTGAAAAGTTCAGCAATTTCAGACACCGGGATTCTGCCTAACAGAACACGTCTAAAATTGAAGTCTTCTATTAAGGCTTTGCCATTTAGACGGAGTGAGTCATCAACCGATTTCTTTTTTTTCAAGATCGATACAATCAAGTCGTGATTCCAGTGAATCCACTCAACTTGGCTGCTATTGAACCCCGAATTGTTAATCCAATTTTGACCCTGTTCTGTCCACTTTAATCCGTTGTTGCAAAGAATCATACGCACGTTGGGAATAAGACCATCACGAACCATTGAACGAATTTCTTCAACTTTAGGTGCGATTTTTTCGTTCAACTCGATTTGTTTCAAAGGATCAAACAAGGTCGATATCGTATTCAGTGCTTTCTGAATACCTTCTTCTGGAAAATTTGAAGTTCCATCAAGATTTTTTATTTTATATTTTCCCTGGAAAAGAGATACTGTAAATTCACCATCATTTATTTCACCAATGTGGAGTCCATCAACACCAGCGTCATTACCTCCTTCTGTAAGCAATTCGACAGCCTCTCCAATTTCTATGTCAAGGGTGGTGGACATAGTCAAAGCGACAAAAGCGGAGGATTTTTTTTTGTTGCTGTCTCCGTTAGGGAGCAAATCACCGAATTCTTCGATTATTCCATTCAACCGCTGATCAACAATACTGGCGTTGAGGCTGTGGTTCTTTGCATTCAAATCCAAAGGTAGTCCCATTTTGTTTCACCCCCCTAAATTGAAGTTACTTTATCCGTGATCTTACCATGTTGGTTACTAATCATAGTTGTTTGCTATGAAAAGACATGAAGAAAATGGTGGTCATTTTACATTCCCCTCAACGATCTTAATCTCGTCTAAAGAAAGATCATAGATCGAATAAACTAAATGGTCAATCTCGCTTTCAAGCTTCGAAGAATCAAAATCTGAAGATTGATGCATCGCTGAAAGAATTTGTGAGACAAGAACAGTGATCTTTTTACATATTTTTTGATCAATGTCTTTTGGAATTGGAAATTCTTTGAGCTCATTAACCTTAAATTGAGGAAATGTTTCTCTCTGCATCTTTCCAAGCTTATTTACAAACCACCATGAAATTAATCTCGAATTCAAAATTCCCAAAACATATTCTGGTTCTTGTTGAATGCTAATTACATTCATCGAATTCAAATCGTTTAATACTATTTCATCTATCAAACAAGCGTTGATGCAATAAGGTGGCTTTGAGGGGATTTGCCTTACTAAAATTCTTCTAGTCGAAAAAAGGTTAAAGTTTTTTCTTGGTGCAGCAAGATTTTCACCATATTTTAAGTATTCACCACTCCATACATAACAATATCTGCAAACATCACAACCATCTAAATATTTTAAGTAAGAATCATCAATTCTTTTGTTACTATGATAAATACGTGTTTTCTTCATTTCATCTGTTTGTGGAGGATTGCCAGTACCTGTTTCATATGCTTTTAAACCTGCCTTAACATCAGCAATTTCTCCAAGTTTCGCTGAATTTGTTTCAATCTTTTGAATTATCGCTATCGTTTTGTCTCCCCTGACCATCTGTATGTTAATGACATGATCTCGCTGGTCGAGGAAAAATTTACATTCAGTTTCCTTGATAAAATGAAGCTGATCAGTGAATTCAAACAATCTAATTTTATGATTTTCACTTGATTTCTTGTAGATAATAATCGAGTTATCAACAGCTGCACTATCAAAAACATGAGCATAAAAATTCACAATAGTAATCTCAGAATTTTCTAAAACAAATTCTCTCATTGATTTATTAGAGTTAATCGTCATCCAGTTATTCGGTGTTATAAATGAAATACAACCATTTTGTCGTAACAAATCAGTCCCTTTTTCAAGAAATAACGGATAATAATTCAACTGATACTCACTTAGTCTATAATTTTTATAAAAAAAGTCCTTGTCCTTTTGCGTAAAGCCTTTCTTGGCACTGTCGCGAGAAAAAATGAAAGGTGGATTTGCAACAACTATATCAAAGCCTTTTTTATCCAAAAAAACTTCTGAAAAATGTAGTTTCCATAGAAAGAATGGCTTGATATTGGCTTTTTTGATTTTTTCCAGATTCTTCAATTCTGTAATTTTACCTTGTTCTTGAAGTGAGGCTTCTATAAGTTCCCATTCCAGCTTATCAATTTGCTTTCTTAGTTCGTCTTTTTCTTTTTTTCTAATCGCTTTGAAAAATGTTCTGTGCAGAGCATTAAGTTCAATCGTTTTTTCTCTAATTATGTTCTGAGATTCAAATAGGTTGTCAATATCTAAACTTTTCTTTTCTTTTTCCAGGATCTTTTTTATACTTTTATCTAATTCTTTAAGATCTGATTTTAATTCGCTAATACGTGGTGTGAGATAAGTAATTCGCCGATTCAGATCTACAAGTTCATCTTGCAGTTTGTCTCTCTGCAGAAACAACTTGTCCAATTTATCATCACCCTTACAGCTTATAGTAGAAAATATTGACTCATCTAGCAATTTTATGCCTTCGAATTCTTCTAAAAGGCTATTTCCCTGCATAATTTTGTAATCAAGATTGGGTAACGGCTTAATATGCTTAAAATCTTCCTCTTCCACAATCAATGAAAGCCATAATCTCAGCTTGGCAATCTCTACTGCACCCGGATCAATATCAACTCCGTAGAGGGAATTCTCGATACATTCCCGCTTGAATCGATAGATTGATCTTTCCTGCTCTTTTATGAAAATCGAAAGAACATACCGCGCTTTGACAATCTCCGTCATCATGCCGACAGGGAAGGCTCCAGAACCTACCGCAGGATCGCATACAGCAATTTCTGCAAGTTTTTGATCGATAAAAAGGGAATTTTTCCTGATGTTTTCGGAAAGTTTGTATGAGTATTTTTCGGATTCTTTACCTTTGCTCTCAACACGTTCCTCATTTTCTCTAACTTTGTCACCAATTGTTACCAATATTTCAATCTCGTCTTTTGTTGCTTTGCTCTCCAGTTCGGTTACCAGATAATTAATCAAGCTTTGCTGGCACATATAATGCACAATATCTCTTGGGGTATAATAAACACCGTATTGCTTGTTGAACTTGCTCTCTGCACCTCTATTTCCAGATTTCAAGGCAGCTTTGTATTCATCAAAATTATCGGATCTGATAGCATTGAATTTTTCGTAAGCTTTCCCGAGCATTTCTGGATCAATCGCAACTTCTTTTTCAAGGGGCTCATCTTCTTTTACTGTAAAATTATACCTGTCAAAAACATCCAGAATCCCATCTCCAATATCGCCTTCCTTGGTTTTTTTATTGTTGGAAATGATCTCATTTGGAAGAAGTATATCGGTATGTACCCAATCATAATTATAAATAGGTTCAAAAAGTCCGCCATTCAAAAAAGGTATTTTACAATTAAACTTACTGTAAAAATCATCCGGTCTCTCGATGGCTAAAGCTTCATAAAAGAGAGGCTCAAGTATGTCATTGAAAAAGTTTGTATAAATGCAATATTTCTTCTTATTCTCCAAAAGATCACGCAAAAAGCCCTTTGGTCCTGTTCCCCATTCAGCATCACGAGCTACTCCGAACCAGCCTTTTTTCTGTAAAAAATATAAAAAAACAATCTGCCCCAAAAGCTTCTTAGAAAAATCAACAGTATTCAGACCATTTGAATTGAAATCATCTCTGATTTTGGCGTCATTCTCAAGCACAGTATCCATTTGCTCTTTTACAGTAATGAATAACCCACGATATTTATCGAAAAACTCATTACTGATTTTTTCGATATTGAAAGCTTCTTCCAGCTTAGCAAGTGTTGGTTTTGTCTCATCATCTTCAAGAATCGGCACAAGGCGACTTTGAGCAGTATGACTGTTCTCATTTTCCCCCACCAGAAATGACCATCTGCGTGCAGGAGTAAATTCTTCCTTCGCTTTGACCTTTCCGTTTACTCCTTGTACCAAACGATAATCCATTTTAACAAGAGAAAATCGCCAATCTTCACAATCCGGAGAAACAAAAGCAACTAGAGCTGCATCTTTTTGTGTATCTCCACGACTTCCGTTAAGATAACCAGCGACAAAATTTCTTTGCATTGTCCGAGCTCGCTCAATGGATGTCTCCTTTTTTAATCGGACAATCAGGATGTCAATAATATGTTCATCAATTGAATACTTTCCAATCCTCTCAAGTGTGCTAATAAAAGGTCTAAATGGAGCATGTATGTAATTGCCTTGATATGTAAATGGAGCATCTTCAATTTTATTGAGAAGGTTCTTAATAAAAAAAGTAAATCTTGTTTTATCGAAAGGTGATTCGAAAGTTTCTCTTACTATTTTCCTGGCCTGACTTTTTTCCATGCTCACCCCTCATTGTTAAAAAACCAATATTTAGGTGACAACTCCTGATTTATTATAACCGTTTTAACTCGGGTTTAGCAATCGGATCGTTCGGATAAAAACTCGGACAAAATAACTTCTCTCTGGCCATGATTATGGGCGTCTGTCCCACAGAAACTCGCAGTAAACAATTCTTTGTGGATTTCAGTTCTTAAAAATCCCAGAATCCTCAATGGATTTAGTTCATTTCCAATCTTAGCAATCAACCTTTGGGCAGTTTGTCTAGGGAGATTACCGTCTTCTATCAGTTTTTTTGTATCTTTGATAAACAACTCGTCGTCATCTGTGAATCCCTGGAACACATTGAAATCCTTGCTTTTAAGTATTCTCAATATTTTCATCGCATTATCTCTAGCAATTCTACCTGGTATGATTTGTAATTCTTCTGTAGTAGCAATCTCAAATTGCTTCTTGTTAAGATTCAGCAGCGAATAAAATTCAGGTCCGATTTTATCCCTCTTTTCTTCCATCTCAGCCTCTACCAATACTGCAGCTGAAAAAAAATCCAATTCTCTGGTCTCTGATTTATCCGATAAATAAAACTTGTTAAGTTTTCCCCTTCTGAAGAAAGTGACCAATCCATTGTTATCAGAAGCTCTCGCACTTCTGCATTTTTTAGGTAGTTTTTTCACTTTTTCAAAGAGGTCTTTGTCATTATCCCGCAAATCCCTTATTACCTTGAGATACTTCAATTCACTGGACTCGTTCTCGTCTTCTCCAGTTATCGTTCTTTTAGAAGTCAATTTACTGAAAAGATTAAATGATTCAATCTCTTCGGATTTTGTCAGCAACCTGGCATCGCTGCCAAGCATGGTGATGAAGGCTTCGATTTTCGCCTGAGCTGCTTCTTTAAGTTTGATTTGATCATTGGACTGAACTGTGGGGAAAAAATTATACGTGTAAATTTCATCGAATTTCGTGTCCACACGGTTTATGCGACCCACCCTTTGCATCATTCGTGTTGGATTCCAGGGGATGTCGTAATTGATCACTATGTTCGATCTGTGCAGATTCACGCCTTCTGACAAGACTTCGGTCGATATCAAAATTCTGTAATCGTCTTTTTTATTCCTGGCCCTGGCGTCAAAGTTATCAGTAACAGAATTCCTTTCTGATTCGCTTGATCCGCTTGAAAAGACAAGCGTCTTCTCTATTTTCGATAGATTTGCATGAAGATATTCAGCAGTCTCCTTGGATTCGGTGAAAAGAATCAACTTATTATCATCTTTCAAAATCGGATCGTTTGAAAGATAATCCTTGAAAGTGAGAAGTTTAGGGTCGCGTTTAACTTTTTCCCACAATTTGGAAATTTCCAGTAAAATTTTATGATCATTTAGAAGATCGTCTCTGAAATTATCCTTGAAATCACAGGAATCGTATTTTTCCGCTTTTTCTTCATCGATCAATCTCCGGATTGCGTCTGGATCGTCGCTTTCCAGATAATCGAAGATCTTCCCTGAATAATCCTTACTGAGGTACACAAATCCCTTGTCGAATTCCCTTATAAAATGGTCGTATGACTTGATGAACCTCTGCAAAGACATACGGAAAGCGTGAAAACTGCTTTCCAGCCGTTTTACTAACAATGTTCGCATGAAACACATCATGTTTTTCTGAGACTGTGTCTGCAACTGATCGAGTGATTTTCTAAGATAGAGTAGTGGCGTGTAACGAGCGTATTTGAAACCTGTAGTTACAAGTTCAATGGTTTTGTTAAAAACAAAATCCTCGTTTTCATTCAACTGATAATACACCGGATTCGGGTCAGCCACCTCCGGAAACTTCAATTTTTGAGCAGCCAGGTTTTCGCCAAAGTACTTCACAATCTCGGATCTGGTTCGCCTAACCATTAGATACTTCAGAACTTTTTCCCTAATCTCACCAGCGTTTTCTTTTACAACCGCGATAAATTTCTTATAATCTTTTTGTCTATCTAGCCCTTTCAGCTTCTTTTCAAGTCCGGAAAAAAACGATTCAAGGTCAGGAAGGTTAGGGATATCGCTTTTTTTTCCTTTCTGGAAAAGCTTTATCAGTGCTAGCAAGTCTTTAGGGTGATTATTAAATGGTGTAGCTGAAACAAGGATTACTTTCTTACCTCTACAAATCATTGCTAATTTTTCGTAAGTCTCAGTGCTCTCAGTCCTAAATCTGTGAGCTTCATCGATAAAAATATTAGCGTATCTTTCAGTACCTCTGCGGATCAAATCATCCAGCTTACCCAATGATTCACATTCATCGCAAAGACCAAAATCCCTGAATACATTTGGCCAAGAACCAGGAATATTCTTATCTACCAAAAGTGGTGGGGCGATGACAAGAGTCCTGCCATCCAGCTGCTGGGCAAGTAGAGCTGAAATGTAAGTCTTACCCAGACCAACGACATCTGACAAGAATACTCCACCGTATTCTTCAAGTTTGGATTTAGCATCCTTTACCGCCTCTGACTGAAATTCAAGATCCAGAAAGTCCCTGGGGAGGTACTTTTTCGATATTGATTCCTGATCTAGGTTGATCTTTTCCCGGAAATATTCGTACAAAAACTTCAAGTAAAGTTCATAAGGGGTGATTTCATCATTCAGCCAGGTTCTAGTTTTAATTGTTTCTAAGTATTTTTCACCAACATCAACAGCGTTTTCCCAGAGTTCTTTGAACTTCTCCTGCGCAAATTCATAATCCGTAGGTCTGTCTAACTCGACGTTGAATTCCAGATTGTCAATCAAACCAGCCTGAGTAAAATTGCTTGACCCTGTTATCACTCTACCTATATCTCGGTCACCTTCTTTAAAAGTCATGATATAAACTTTGGCATGGATGTTTCGGGATGGATAAGCTTTGATTACAAGCTTTCTACTTTTTAACCAGTTCATGAATTTGAGTACGCCCTCTTCTATCTCAGGCTGGTCTTCTGATTTCTCCATTTCTTCTGATAGAGAATTAGCGAATTTCAGCTTAGTTTCCGCGTGTGAAAACTGAAGATTCACTTGCTCATTATTGACTTGTCTGATAAGGCTTGAGGTTTGATAATCAGTGTCGATTCCTATCAGAATTCTTATTTTTTCTGTAGTTTCCAAGGATTTATACAGAGCGTGAAATCCACTTGTAAAAAAGTATCCGACCAGAACATCGAAAAATCGAGTGTCTTTGATTAATATTTCAAACCTATCTAAGAGGCTCTTACCGTTTTCGTTGGTTATGAAAGTGCGGTCATTGGACATTTGGTTTTCCCCATATATTCGGTCACTTTATCAGCTGCACTCAGTTATCGTAAACCCATCGAATTTCAACCGTTTCTAAATTAATTTATTCCAATCTGGCAGTTTTTGGTTATTGATATGATCCAAAATAAAAGCCTGAAGCAATTCTGCCTCTATCTTTGCTGGCAAATCACATCCTTCTTTAGCATCCCAAGTCACAAACCAATGGATGGTCAAAAAGTTGGCCTCACTCTTTTTTAGCATTTTTTTAAAATAATCTTCTCGTTTCATGCCTTCTTGTTTGTTGCAAAGTCTACCTTTTAGAGCTTGACCAACGATTCCTTTCTGAGAGCTGAAAGAACCTGCTTTTCCTATATAGACAATTTTTTCCTTCATTTTAATGTAATAAATACCATAATTCAGCAGTTTCTGTTCTTTGTTTAAAGTATCTCTAAGTTTTTCGCTGGATTTGAATTTGATAACACCGTTTTCATATTTTTGTGAAAACTTCGCTACCAGGTTATTGAAGTTAACAGCTTTGCCTACCTTTTTTTCCATCCATACCCCAATAAAAAATCGGGACAAGTAATCTTGTAAGAATTGTACACTTATTTCCGTTGATTTGGAAGAAAGCACACAAGCTACTTATTTACACTTTGTTTCCACTATCTTTTGCAGTTCATTGATGGAAAGCACTGTTTTCCGCCGGTGAAGCATTGAATGGCAGTTGGAGCAGACTGGTCTTAAATCAACAGCAGGATTAATTTTCGTATCGCCTTGCTCTGAAATTGGCTTCAGATGATGGACAATGATAAATCCCTGGCCAATTTCACCATAAAGTTCTTCAAAGTCAAAATTGCATACAAAGCACATGATGCCGTAGTGCTTGATGCAAGCCCTTTTGGCCCGATCACCTGACATTCGCAAATCCTCTCTTTCTTCCCAGTCTAGCTGACAAGCTGAATGTCGCGCCTGAACGGAAAATTTGTATCACCCGCCGGGGTTTCGATGATGCAGCCGATTTTCTGCTCCACTCCTTCAACTGTTACATCCAAGTAGTAAATCACCGTGCCCTCAAGATCAGTGTAATCCGCCGATTCCAGCAGAATCGTTCCATCAGGCGGGATCTGTTCGTAAACCATTTCTTTGGACACAGCATTCGCTTCCGGCCATTCCTGAATGGTCTGCCCGGACTGGGCGACAAGGTGGTCAATCGACCGGCCGCTCTGATTCACGAAGCTGATCAAGAAATTCTTTTTTTGAACGCTTTTGCAAGTTTCGGATCAAGCTCGCACAGCTTCTCATACTGGTTCTGAACCTCCTCTGTCAGGCCGAGCAGATGATAAGTAATTCCGAGTTCGAACTGTGCCTCTTTAAAATCAGGAATCAGTAATGTCAATTTTTCAAGGATATTCCTGGCTTCGCCGGTCTTTTTCATTACATTGTAGGCCTTAGCAAGGAGATATCTAGTCTGGTAGCAGCAAATACTACGGGCATAGAGACTCCATTTTTTTAGATACAAGCTTGATGCCTGGTAAAATCCATATTTCTGCAGTAATTTTCCGATGAATAAAAGCATCTGATATTGATCATGGCTTTTCCAAAGGCCCACCCTAATGATGTGCTGGAGTTTATCGAGTGCAGGCTCACTGGTAGCGCACTTCAACTTGGGTTCAATAGATACAAATGAGTCAATCAATTGCCTGTCAGCATCTCGATCTGCGAATAATTTTTCAATATGCCCCCAGTAACTTTTAGCTCGTTTTCGATCTTTTTTCAGTTGCTTATTGTAAAGCATCCGGGCCTTTTCTCTCATGTCCATGGCAACATAAGCATTGAGCAGAGAATGCTCAACGTTTACAAAGTCTCTGTCATTTATCGATTCGTATTTTTCCAGGACTGGTATTGCTTTTTCAAACTGCTCAGATTGTTCTAGGCATTTGCCAAGATTCCAAAGCAAATCAGGGTTTTCAGGGTCTAGTTTTACTGCTTTCTCAAAAAACTGGGCTGCTAAGGCTGTTTTTTCAGGCAAGCTGAGACCCCAAATAATGTTCCCGATCTGTACAAACAATTTCGACTCGTTTGGGCAGAGATCAATTACTTTTTTTATCAGAGCATAGCTATTTGGAAAGTCGAAGAGAACAGCGGGTTTGATGTGCTTGTCTTTATCATGCTGTTGTTTCTTTTTCCTGCTACTGATTCTCACTGCTTTTTTCATGTTACCCCCTTGTCAAGTCGGTTCTATGGTTTTCGTTTTGAGATTTGCAACTCGTTTTATATATGCTTTAGCAAGTTTCGGCTTAAGCTCGGATAGCTTCTCTTTCTGGTTCTGAACCTCCTCTGTCAGGCCGAGCAGATGATAAGTAATTCCAAGCTCAAACTGAGCCTCCTTGAGATCAGGAACGGAGAAGGTCAGCTCTTCCAGGATCTCCCGAGCCTGGCTGATTTTATCAGTCATGTAACAGGCTTTGGCACACAAAATTCTTACCTGATAGCAGCAGTAATTGTATTCAATTCTGCCACGACTATCCCATGCCCGAGCAATATATTGGATTGATTCTTGAAATAATCCGTGTTCCTGCAATAGTCTCCCGATGGATACAAACATCTGAAATTTTTCATAACTTTTGACAATTACGTCCTCTAAGATGAGGCTGATTTCATTGAACTGGGCTTTATTTTTGAAATGCTTCAACTTTGGCTCAATAGACTTCAGGGATTTAATCAATTTTC
Source organism: Candidatus Wallbacteria bacterium (assembly GCA_028687545.1). NCBI lineage: Bacteria > Candidatus Walliibacteriota > Candidatus Wallbacteria bacterium. The sequence continues at coordinate 8,419 of JAQTZZ010000033.1, read as the reverse complement.
TGTCAGCATCGCGGCCAGCAAATAATTCTTCAGCTTTGATCCATTGCCAGAAACACTCAGTTTCTTTACGATTAATTTTCAGCATCTTTTTATACAGATTTCGAGCCTTTCCCCTGTTGTCCATGACAACATAGAGTTCGAGAAGAGTATTTCTGTATGATCTGGCACAATCACCCGTTGGCTCTAACTTTTCCAACAATTCTATGACTTTTTCATACTGTCCGGATTGTGTAAGACTTATGCCAAGCCTGCAAATCAGAACAGGGTTTTCAGGTTCGAGCTTCAGTGCTTTCTCATAAAGCTGGGTAAAAATGGCAGAATTTTCAGGTGGGGTGAGGTCAGTCAACAAATACCCGAACAGCTTAAATGTCTCAGGGTCAGTCAGACAAAGATCAAAAGCCTTTTTTAATCGAAAATAATTCATCTGAAATTCATAGGGACTTGAGGAAACGAAGGGTAGGAAAAAGTCAAAATCAATCTGTTGTTCCTTTTTATTCTGCTGATTTTCTCGGATTTCTTCATTTTGCTCCATGGTCAAGTTAGATCCATTATTATTACATGCTTTTCTGCAGCCCGAAATTCTTTTTTTGATTGCTTTTGCCAGTTTCGGGTCAAGTTCCAGCAGCTTCCCATATTGGTTTTGAACTTCATCTGCCATTCCAAGCAGATTGTAAGCAATCCCGAGCTCGAACTGAGCCTCTTTGAGATCTGGAACAAAGAAGGTTACTTCTTCAAGGATATCCCTGGCCCGGCTGATTTTATTGGTTGCATTGTAAGCTTTTGCAAGGAGAGTTTCGGCCTGATAATAGCCATTGTTGCATGAAATTGGATCGCTAATCCCTAATGCCCGGTCAAGATATAGGATTGATTCTTGAAATAATCCGTGTTTCTGCAGTAATATCCCGATGGATACACACATCTGAAATTTATCATAGCTTTTGGCAATTGCATCCTCGAATCTGAGTCTGATTTCATTGAACTGTGCTTTATTATTAAAATGCTTCAGCTTTGGCTCAATAGACTTCAGGGATTTATTCAATTTCCTGTCAGCATCACGGCCGGCAAATAGTTCTTCAGCTTTAATTTCTTTCCAGGTATACTCAAATTGCTCACGATTGATTTTCAGCATTTTTTCATGCAATTTTCGAGCCTTTCCCCTGATGTCAATGGCTACATAGGATTTGAGAAGAGCGTTCATGTATATTGTGATGCGGTCACCTGTTGAATCTAACTTTTCCAGTATTGAAATAGCTTTTTCATACTGCCGAGATCTTTTAAGGCTTCTGCTATCACCTAAAGTATCTAATTTTTCCAGCACTGGTATAGCTTTTTCATACTGTTGAGATCTATAAAGGTTCCAGCCAAGGATGCAAATCAGAACAGGGTTTTCAGGGTCGCGTTTCAGTGCTTTTTCAAACAACTGGACTGTTATGGCCACTTGTTGTTCATAGTTGAGGTTAGTCAATAAATACCCGACCAGCTTAAAGGTCTCAGGATCAGCCAGACAAAGATCCAGGGATTTTTTTAATTGAGAATAGTTCAGGTGTGAGTCATAAGATGTGTAAGTCAAGGAATTAATTGCCAGTCTCATGAATGCCCCCTTTTTACATTCGAGATCAGAAGTTTCTTGCCTTCTTTATTTTCTCGTATGCCTCGTTTATTTGACGGAATTTCTCGCTTGCGGCTTTGACGGAATTACTGCCCAATCCTTTGGCAATAAATACATCAGGATGATTTGTTTTAGCTCTCTGCCTGTATTTCTTCTTAATGATATCTATTGGATCAGTCCTTGTGCAACCAAGGATCTCATAACAGTCATCCAGCGGATTTTTCTTTTTCTCCTTCTTTTTTTCTTTCTTTGCAAATAATCCAATCAGCCGGACTATCTGCTCCTCAATCTGCCGTCTTGCTGCCAGATTTTCGGAGAGTATCTCGCGATAGTAATGTCTGAGTATATTATTGATGCCAATGGCTGCAGCTACTTTATCAGGTGGGCTCAGCTGGACCATTAAAGCCGGGAAATCAATCACTCCATTTAAATAATCAATATTCTGGTATATGACTTCATACTCATTGTTTTCCTGTGCAGCAGGATTAAATGTAGAGCTGACAAAATTTGCCACATATGCCAGTAAGCAGAAAGACACCCATTTGGATACATCAGGGGAAATACCTAATTTGAAAATCCTGATGCCGCAGTATGCACCCTCAGCCAGATATCTGTTGATCCAGAAATAACTGACTCCAACTGTAATCAGCATATCGCAGATCAATAAGCAGAGACCGAATTTTGCTGCAGATTTCTCCAGGGATCTATCAGACCTTATTTTACTTCCATCAAAAAAAATGATGCTTTTTTTAGGTAACCACCTGTCTTGTAAACTCAGGAAAAGCAGATTAAAAACAGGGAGCAGAATGATCAGCGTAGCTATGGCTTCAACATTGCAGTAAAAAATCTGGACAGAATATATGAAAATGCATGCTGCTGTACCCCAAAAAATCAGAAAGAAATCAGCTCCGTCATCTGATTGTATATGATGATTTGAACTGGAAGGATTTCTGAGTCTGCTTTCATTAGCTTTCATGGTTTGGTCACCTCCTTTCGGTTAATTCCGGCTTTATGCTTCTGTTCCTGATAAATTTATCCAGCTCCATGTCAGATAGAAATTGATACAGAACAAATTTTACGTATTCTCCATAAATAGCTGAAATCAGAACCTCTATTCATTTCATGTGCAAGCCATTCATTTATTACGCCGCACTTTGCACTCAGCAGTTTCTGGGATGTCGGATGCTTTTCCGACCATTCGTCTTTAATAAATTCCTGATTCTGCCACATACGTCACCTCCTGTTCATCTATACGGCACAGCTGCATTGAGCTTCCCGCATCTCAGGCAACGGCTATACTGGAACTGCACGCTTGAACAGACGCTGTTATCTACCTTCTGGCAGCCGATATTTCCGCAATACTTGCATTTGTAGATAGTTCTGCCGCAGATATGTCCATCTCTTTTCCCTGGGCAATACATAGTTCACCTCCATATCATGATTTAACTGACTCAACCTTGAAATTGAACCTGCAGAACTTATTGCCTATGACAGCGCCAGGAATACATTCAGGGCCGTCAATTACACTTCTCTCTATCTTTTGCCTGTCGTGGTAAACCCACAGCACAGTGAAGTCCCTGAAGAATATCCGCACAGGCTGATGGAATCTGGCAGCCATTTTTTTCGCTTTCCGGCAGATATTGAGCAACGACACTCCATCAGGGATGTCTTCAGTGAGATAGACCCCAGGAATGAACTTCATCAGAAAATGAGGCTTGATGAACAGTGATTCAAGGAAAATCCGTTTTTCCAGCTGAAGAGCCTGGTTGATGCTTTCAATCGGAATGTCGAAAGCCCTGATCATGGTTTTGAGGAATTCTTCTGGAGCTTCACCGCGCTCCTCTAACTTTGTGATGCGGTTGACGCCTTTGAGCACATTGCTGTAACCGAGAATTACTGCCAGGTCATGCCTGGACCACCCCTTTTTCGTCCTTTCGCTTTGGAATACTTTACCCAGTGAGTTGTTCATGATGCCCCCTTTCTTTCTGCAACTTCCTTTGACTAGGGGGCGCGATGCCTTATTTTCTCCCAAAAAAAATATCGCGCTTTAGTCGGTACTTGTTATAGCGCCCCGGCGAAGTTGCGGTTTTTAAATCGGCGCTCAAGTGGATTTCTCCACCCTTAAATTAATTATACAAGATTACGATACAAAAATCAAGCTTTATTTAACTGTTTTTCATTGTGGTTGACGCGTTTGGAGGCTATTATGGAGTGAGACAATCTGTATTGGGAAAAGGGAATAATTCTTCTGTAGACCAGGTCCATTTTCCATCAGATGGGGACAAGTCGTAGTTTGGGTAAGGTAATCAGGCACGACCAGACCCGATCTCTAACATTTTGTCAAATGTATAGACCCGGTTCAATTCACAGGCGCATTGGTGGACATGGCGGACAGGGAGAAATATCCGTCTGATGTCGTGAAGCCGTTGACAGCGTAATTTACAGGCAGCCTGGTTTTGACGAAATCGCGCAGGTCCAGGACGAAATTCAGGGTCCTGTCCGAATATTTCAGGCAGGTATGGGGATGTGCCCCGACAAAAGCCCTGCCGAGCAGCGTATTGGAAGCTTTTACTATTTCAGCCAGCAACTCTTCCTGAAGTAAAGCTTCAGGTTCAATAGACACGATTTTGAAATTCAGATGATAGAGATCCGGGCATCCGCCGAGCAGATGTATCTTCACCTGTTCAGAAGAAGGAAGCACCAGGTTCCAGACAGCTCCTTCTGAAGAGAAACTGACTCTGAGTTTCGGGCTGTTCCCTGATTGGGCCATGATCGATTCGATCGCTTCAGCAGCCTTGTTGAGCGCATCCTCTCCCACATTGAGCTGTATGTCCCCAAGCTTCTGCTCAGGCTGCTCTTCGGTATTGGCGAAGCATACATATCCCTCATAGAAATGGAATTTGGTCAGATACATTTCCGGCAGGCCGATCACGCAGTTCTCGAATCTGACTATCCCGGAAATGTCGTCGCTCTCCCCTCCATGGTAATCGTCATCGATCAGCGGGTCTATCACCCTGACCTTGATCGGCGTTCCTTTCAGATAATCGTTCAAACCGTCTGCCAAAGTCATCAGCACCACCTTGCCCAGGCCGCCGATGGACGAGCCGTTTGCCTTCATTTCCCGGACATTGATGTCCAGGCCACCCATCAGAACAGTTACAGTACCTTTTGCTTCGACATGGTAATCTATGAAAGCTGGCTTGGCGTCGCATTCGAAAATGAACACTCCTTCCCCAAAAGTCAATCTGGGATTCCTGATCTCAGGATCTCCGGCCTTGATCAGCAGAGGCAGGATTTCATTGACTACCTTATCAGAAATCATCAGCTGAATCCCGTCTCTGGGAAAAGCGAGGCAGTTTTCCACCATGACAGCAAGAATCAGAATTAAAAGAATGTTTCTCATGTACCCCCCGGTCCTTATTTTCTTTAAATATAGACTGGATCAGGGCATTTTCAGGTAAATTCGGCGTAAATGTTTTGTTACAGATTGTTGCCGGATGAAGCGAAATGATACTTCATTTTTTCTCAGCTGTCAGTCATAATCAGTTTATAGAAGAACTTCAGGGGGTAATCATCATGGAAAAGATCTTGAAGAACAGGAAAACGCTCTGCCTGGCTCCGGTTTCCGACGAATCCTGGCTTATCAGCCAGGAAAGCCATGACAGGGAAAGCCTGGCTGCCCTGGAAACCATTTTCACGCTCGCCAACGGGCACATGGGTCTGCGCAGCACTTCCACCCCTTTTGCCGCTCCCTATGCAGGCGGCACTTTTATCGAAGGCTCCTTTATCCGCGACGCCGGTAACATCGCCTATCTGCCGACCGCCCCTGATGTCTGGCAGCTTTCCATAATCACTAAACCAGAAAACTGTGTTTCCCATTCAGTGTCTGATCAGGAAATCATCTCCCTGCACCAGACCCTGGACATGTATCAGGGCCTGCTTTTCACAGACGCCAGGGTCAGGGACAGCCAGGGCCTGGTCACCAGGATCGAACTCTGCAGATTCGTGAGCCTCAAAAACCTGGAACTGGCAGTCCAGGAAATAAAGGTGACTGCTGAAAACTGGAGCGGGAAAGTGGAAATCTCTGCAGGCCTTGACGCTACTGCCTCCTGTTCCTACTGGCAGAGGCGGAACAATGACCAGGCTCCGCACAAAGAGATGCTGAAATCATCGGCTCTGGGAAAGGGTGGAATATATCAGGAGCTGTTCGGCAGGAAATTCCAGGGTCACAACAGCGAAAAATATCCATGGGTGATTGGAATCGGAGCAAAGCTGGTTACAGGCGGGGCAGCAGTAAAATCCAGGCAATCCGGATACCTGATCAGCGAAACCGCGACTGTGAAGATAGAAAAAGGATCAGCAGTGAAATTCCTGAAATATATCAATATCGCGGCAGTGAAAAGTTCAGATTGCAGGTCCCTGAAAAATCACTGCGAAAACGGAATAAATTCCAGTTTAAAGGCAGGGCTTGCTAAAATCCTCTCCTCACATCTGAAATGCTGGAAAAAATACTGGGACTGCTCGGACGTTCAGATTAAAGGAGACCAGCTTTCGCAGCAGGCTCTCAGATTCTCCATTTTCCACCTGCTGCAGCTCGCTCCGCAGAGCGAGGACTGCTGGAGCATAGCAGCCAAGGGACTGCATGGCGAAGGCTATGCAGGACACGTGTTCTGGGACACTGAAATCTATCTGATGCCTTTTTACACCTGGTGCATGCCTAGAAATGCCCGCAGGCTGATCGATTACCGCTACCGCACCCTGGATGGTGCCAGGGGCAATGCCAGGGCTCAGGGCTATATAGGCGCTAAATTCGCCTGGGAAAGCGCTGGGGACGGATCTGAAGAAATCCCGCCCGGATTCCCGTTCGGCGAGCAGGAAATCCACATCTGCGCAGATGTGGCGCTTGGCGTGCAGAATTATGTGGAGACTTCCGGAGACAGGCGCTTTTTTGAAAGGCATGGCCTGGAGATCATGCTGGAAACAGCCAGATTTTATGAATCAAGGGTCCAGCCTGTCAAAGGTAAATCAGGAGCCTGGGAAATAATCAGGGTCACAGGGCCGGATGAATGGCATCCTGACGTGAAAAACAATTTCTTCACCAATTCCCTGGCAGCCTGGAACCTGCGGAGAGCTGCAGTGGAGCTGAAAGCCTGTCTGAAAAAGAATCCTCAGAACTACCTGAGGCTTCAGAAAAAGCTTGGTCTGGATGGCAGCGAGCCTGAAAGATGGATGGTGATTGCCGACGGCCTGGCCCTGCCCCAGAAAAAAATCGGGGAAACTGTGCTTTATGAGCAATTCGAGGGATATTTCAAGCTCAGATCAGTGGGAAAACTAGAGAAAGACGAATGCGGCATGCCTGTCGCCCCGCCTGAGCAGGAAGTCGCAGGAATGCAGCTTGCCAAGCAGGCGGATGTGACGGTTTTCCTGACCCTGTTTCATGACAACTATGACCAGAGAACCCATGAAATCAACCATCGCTATTATGAACCCCGCACACTGCATGTTTCCTCGCTAAGTCCTAGCTTCGCCTCACTTTCAGCGCTGAGAGCCGGGGACATTGACAATGCCTATGAATATTTCGCTCTTTCCGCCACCCTGGATCTGCAGAATCGCCAGAAAAACACCAAGGCCGGCATTCACACCGCCTGCCTCGGCGGCACCTGGCAGTCAGCTGTCAACGGCTTCGGCGGCATTTCCCAGACAGGAGGCAGGCTCTCGGTCAACCCTGAACTTCCAAAACAATGGAAGCAGCTCAAATTCCGGATCTGTTTCCAGGGAAGGCTGCTGGAAGTGGAATCTTCCAGCCAGGAGACAAAAGTCACTTTAATTTCCGGAAAACCGCTGACAATTACAATTCACGACCGGGAAATGAGAGTTGATTCCAGCAGACGAGTGAAAAGATCCAGGATTGCAGTGCAATCAGAGGAGGATCGCCATGGCAAGCTTGAATTTTGAAGCAGCGATCTTCGACCTGGACGGTGTAGTCACGAAAACCGCCAAGGTTCATGCCAGAGCCTGGAAAGAGACTTTCGACGAATATCTGAGGCTCAGGCAGGAGCGGGACAGGGAGAGTTTCGCGGAATTCACCTATGAGAGAGATTACCTGACTTTCGTTGACGGCAAGCCAAGGTATCAGGGAGTGAAATCATTCCTCGAATCCAGGTCGATATTCATTCCCTTCGGAAATCCGGACGATGCTCCAGGTTCGGAAACAGTCTGCGGAATCGGAAACAGGAAAAACCTGAAATTCAATGAAGTGCTTGAAGAACAGGGTGTGGAGGTTTTTGAGTCCACTGTGGCCTTGATCAGAGACTTCATCAAGGCAGGTGTAAAAGTCGGTGTCGCCTCCTCTTCGAAAAACTGCAGTGCAATACTCAGCTCTGCAAAACTGGAGACACTTTTTGAGGCCAGAGTCTGCGGGGAAGTTTCAGCACAGCTCGGGTTGAAAGGTAAGCCTCACGGTGATATATTCATAACAGCCGCATCCCAACTCGGAGTCGCTCCTGATAGGGCCATAGTTTTCGAGGACGCTACTTCAGGAGTGCAGGCAGGCAGGAACGGCGGTTTTGGCCTGGTGCTTGGTATAGCCCGGGAAAATAACCGGAAAGAACTGCTGGAAAATGGAGCAGACCTGGTGGTCTCCGACCTTTCCGAGATCAGTGTAGGGTCCCTTGACAGCTGGTTCAGCCGTGAATCAAGCCCGACCCATTAATAAACTGTAACTTTAAATTGTAAAGCATGAATCTTCAAGATACATTATTCGCATCTATCCTTGCAGACAAAAGGAAGCCTGTCTTCTTTCTGGATTAT
>JAQTZZ010000032.1 GCA_028687545.1 Candidatus Wallbacteria bacterium | reverse complement strand
TAAACAGGAGATACTTCAGCCTGGAGTCAATGGAACTGATTAAGGGCTTGTATTGCAAGGAATTGAGGGCTGCTTAGGTTGACAGGAGTAGCCGATGGAAATTTACACCACTTGACGGGACGTAGCTCTTTTTTATACAATTTTAACATATTAACAAGTAAAGCATTATTCAGAAATTTACTTATTGTTTTTTCGAATTTAGACAATTAAATATTTACTTTTGATCGGATCGAATAATCCGGAAAATATCTCCTTAGCCCTTAGCGGATGGGATTGCACGATTATAAACATCCACCAATAAAAAAATCGCTCCAAAATAGGCGGAAAAACGGGGTTGTGTGAGAAATCCACTAAGAGTTTTTTACTGCCTGCGTTCACCGCGTCTGATTTCCCGCGCGTACACCGGGTAGATTGAAAACCGGTACCACCGGCACGGTCGAAGCCGGGAGGGCCGTATCCAATTATCCTTCCTCTTATTTTTCCGTCAGTGTGTGAGACCGACAAGACACGCCCAGTGAAAGACAAAGCAATCAGATATTTCCGCCAGTTCTATCCCTCGTCGCGCTTTCCCCTGAAACCGATCTGCGGTTTAGGCTTTACGGGTTGATCTGTGATCTGCGTTATGATCCGCTTGAGCACCTCTGAAATCTGTATAAGCTTCTGATCGTGTTCGTCGATCTTTTTCTTGATTTCTTGGCTCGTGCTCAGGATTTCCCTCAGCCTGGTAAACGTCCTCATGATCTGAATATTGACCATGATAGCGCGTTCACTGTTCAGGACGGATGACAGCATAGCTATGCCATTTTCCGTGAACGCATAGGGTAAATACTTAGTGTTTCGGCCTCTTCCGCTGTTCAAGGTCACAATTTGTGACCTTGAATGTTGTATCTCGTTGTCTTTCAACTGAAACATGAAATCACGGGGAAACCTTTTCAGATTCCTTTTCACAGCCTGGTTCAACACTTTCGTCTCGACCTCGTACAGCTCGGCAAGGTCTTTATCAAGCATCACCTGCTTGCCCCTGATCATGAAAATTTTGCTCTCTACAATCGGCTTCGTTGTCAACTCGGTTTTCTTTTTCGTCATGGCTTTACTTGGTTGTATTTATTTACAGGATGCTTTTCTGTCCAATCAGCCGCCATTTTTTGAGCTTCCGCAATTTGTGCAAAGTCCAATACTTCTAAAAAAGCATCTCTTTTCTTTTTCACTTCTTCGTTTCCAGAAGCTGCTGCAAGGTTATACCAGAGATAAGCTTTCATAAAATCTTGTGGAACGCCATCACCAGAGCCATAAGAATTCCCAAGATAAATTTGGGCATTGACATGCCCCTGATCAGCGGCTTTCTGAAACCATTGTATAGCTTGACTTAAGTCTTTTGCTCCACAATACCCTAAAAGATGAAACAAGCCCAGACGGAACTGCGCGTCTGCGTGATTTTGATCAGCAGCTTTCTTAAACCACTTAGCAGCCTGTGAATAATCCTGTACTTCCCCTTTCCCAATTGAATATGCAACTCCCATACGGAATTGAGATTCTGCAAAACCTTTCTCTGCTGATTTCCGAAAAAGCTGAACAGCCTGTTTATAATCTTGTTGCACCTGATCACCTGTATAATATTCACAGCCAAATACGTATAAAAGTTCCGCTTCAGTCAATGTGTGGTTGTCTTTTTTACCGGCATAACTTTGATCTGCTATTATCAGAATTACCAGCAAAATTAGAGGCATTGTAAAAAAACCAAGTTTCATATCATCACCTCTGCTTTTTTTATCTATTTTAACATAAAAATTTGCAGGATTCCTGAGCATCAAATCAATATCTTTTATCAAGTAAACATCAACTGTTACCAAAATAGAGCAAACCCTGTATTTGCAAAGGATTTGTCAATGTCCTATAAGACCTATTACGCAACCTTTGAATGCACTCTTGGCCTGGTATTGTTTTTACTTCAAACTGAATTGTGAGTAATTTACTTCGCAGATTATTTTTATTCTAGCCGGATCGTAATTCGATGAATTGCTTTCGCATAGCGGAACAGGGATAAACTTGCCTTCTTCTTTCATTACATCAAAATTCACCTGTTCTTTTTGGTAACTGCTGGAATTCTGATTCGGTAAATCTAGGTAATTAAAACTCATAGATAAGCATCCTCTCTCATGTTTAATTTTACATCAAAATAATGTTTTCGTCTAATCCATTTAAACCCTTCATGCCTTGTAATTGTTGCTATTTCTACAGGACCTCCAACTGTCTGCGCTCCTGGCATGAATCTTGAATAATTTATGGTCAGATTTACTAAAAATTCAGTGAGATCAATCGCATCTTGTATTGGCATTGCTGGAGAAGTTATCGGGGCTTCAAGTTTAGGTAATAGAGTTGTAGCCAATTCTAGAATTTTGGGTTCGGGAATTTGAGCCATTTCCAGTATCTTAAAAATATTTTGACTATATCCTTTCACTAAGCGAAAGATCGGTTCCGGTTCTCCGCTCCAATTAATTCCGCATTCTTCTTTTTTCCTTAAAAGTAATGGGCCGCTACATTTTCCATTAACAATATTAATCTGCCATTCTTCAGAATGAATACTTCCACTGGAATAACCTGCAATTGTGAATCCAATCAATGGTTTTAGAAGCCAGGTATTAAATTCTTTCTCATATAAATCGCAGATGAATTTATTGAAATGGTTGGCAATTTCTTCTATCGTATAATTCTCTTTTAATTCTAAGGTTTTCCGGTAATCCTTGATAATTGTGGAAATTGATGATAATCCCATACTACCCGCGCCCCACGTGATAATTCCGATCGGATGCCCTTTTTTCAGATTAAACAACTTATTGGCATTATTATAAACATTGACTACGCCTTGTTTACCATCCGCTTCCTGAGCTACGAGTGTGGAAGCACTATCGGTAGCTAAAACAAGACCATCATTGACTTTCACGCTGATTGCAATGGTCATGTTGCTTCCTTTGATTTCATTGATAGGGAGTTACCTGATGCGGATGATTGTGAGCTGATGTTCATGAACCCCCGGCAGCCAGCGCCCGGCTGCAGAATTAGTATCTCACATTCTTTATTGTTCGGTCAAACAACCCGGAAGTTAAATTTCACATCCAAGCTGGTTGTTCATTTTTCACATGCTGTCTCCAGCATGTGAATGAGGGTAAACTAACGCTAAGGCTTTCTTGAGATTTTAATAACATCCCCGGATTTATATCTCGGATGTTTAATTGGTTTCTCAATATATTGCCTTTGCACATCAGATTTAAAGTAATCGCTTGATTTAGAAACGAAAAACAAATTGACGAAACGTCTCCATTGACCAGAACTCAATACTGAATTTCCCATTATTGTTTCATCAAAAAAGATATGATGTTTTTCTTTGATTAAAAATAACAAGGCCCTGCCTAGTGCATAAGAAAAATCAATTATAGCACTGCAATTCAGAGGATCATGATAAATATTAATTGTGAGCGGAAACTTTTTATGGATTCCAATAGGAACTGGATATCTTGTTTCAATATAAGCTGCTTCCAAGCATGTCAATGCTTCTTCTCCTGATAAATTGTCATACTTTGTTTTCAAGATAGATGGGATATCACAATTCGGATTATCGATTCCAATTTTTTTAATTACTTTCTCAATTTTGTGACTGATATCTTTTGCTATTTCGTCAATTTTTGTTTTAGCTTTTTCAAATTCTAAACTCGAGAAACTTGCACTGTTTTCTGCAATGATGAAAGCTTTACACAAAAGTTCAATTCCCATATAACAAAAATAAGGCTCAAAATGTGAATTTATTGGAGAAACATCATCTATTTCTTCTAAAGCTTTACCTGCAACAAAATGTAAAAAACTATGGTAAATCCACCAATTAACAGCTTGCTCTTTTGAAAGTTTATCCATCGATGACCCCACTCATGGTTCACTTCATAAACTTCAACACCTTCGAAAACTCATACGAAATATACTCTTTCTCAGCGGTTTTCAAATAGGCTTCTTCCTGGTGGGACAACTCGCTCGCTTTTGTTGCGGACATTGCTGTAATCTTCTTTTTTACAGTTGCCATTACTTCCAACTCTTCGGGGCTGAACATTGATATGTCGGGATTTTTAGCTGAAGTATAAACCTCCCCAATGCAGCTGCCGGAAAAATCAATTTCTTTTACCTTGAGAATCCCATCATGTATAGCAACAGCATAAATAAATTCGTAATCATCCGGAACTGGGCCAAACTGGAGTTTGACGTATCTGGAACCTGTGATTGAGAGATTGTATTTTTTAAAATTCAGAAAATCAGAATAAAAAAGAGCTTTATTGAGTATTGTTTTCAGCATTCCTTTCCCTGAGCATAGAAACAGAATAGCATTTTCCATTCTGCTGAAATCATGACTTCTGTTTCCGTTAGTATAATCAGGCGGAAAATTCCCCAGGTGACTGTTCAGTATTTTTTGCCAGCTTCCTGAAGAAAATTTATTTTTCCATATACAAAGCAGTTCACGTTTTCTTTTTTCGGCAATGCTTGAATTGGTTTCCATAAGCCGGATCAGATTTTCCGGATTTTGCGCCAGTTTCAATACCTGATCATGTGTTTCGTCCTGTAATGCTCCATTTTCATATCTACTTAAAGTAACCTCACCAAAACCAAGCAATGAAGCAAGCTCTTTTTGAGTCAAGTCATACTCTTTTCTCAATTTCCGGATTTCTTCAGGTTTCATCCATTTGAATTTCTCCCGGTAGATCTCATAAGCCATTTTCAGGCAATCTTCTTTGGATTCAGGATCTTCAAATTCCTCATGACATTTTTTACATTTCAGAAGCTTGGTTTTTACTTGAATAGCTTCATTTCGAATTTTGAAAGTCTCGGTTTTAGTGATCCTCTCAACCTCGCGTTCATCTTCACAATAAGGGCAGAAGTTTAAAATTTTGTTCATCGAAAGCCTCCAGTTTTTCGGCGGATCAAGCCTTATCGTAATGGATAAGTCATTCCGCTCTCTGCTTCATGGAAAGAGATGCAGATTACTTTGCATTGTCCTTGCACAATTTTCACTTTTATATATATTTCTCTTCCCATCAACTCTTTCCCAAACTCCCACACTTCACCCGGTTTGTCCCGATCAGGGGTCGGTCCCTGGTAGTAATTTTCAGCTTCAAGTTCCCGGACAGTACTTTTTATCATTTCTCTGGTAATTCCAAGTTCAGCTGCGAATTTCAGATTTTTGTCCCTGTCAATCAGATAGAATTTTCCTGTGTCTATGACTTCCTTCAGCTCACTCAAAAAATCGACGACGGCTTGCCTTATTTTCTGCAATTTCAAAGTGTTGAGACTAATTTTACCGCTCACAAGTTAATTATATATCATATGATATATATTATCAATAATATTATCATATGATAATTTTTCTTTGCGCAATTTTACTGAGTTTAAAAAGGAAAGCACCCCTAGTTTCTTGAATACATAAGCCTTTGATCGTGTGCCTCCCTAACTTGGAATCACAATTTGTGATTTCAAGTGTCCGATATCGTTGTCCCTCAACTGAAACATGAAGTCAGACGGAAACCTTTTCAGGTTCCTTTTCACAGCCTGATGCAGTGTCCTGGTATCGATCCATTGAGATGATTATTATTAGAGCCTATTTCTTTTTCTTCCCGTCCTTGACCGGAACGCTGAAGTCGAATCCGTAGACGTCGGTATGCCAGGCCGCATTGCGGCCGGAAATGCCGTAAGTGATCTGCATGGCCAGCAGCTGATTCCCGTATCCGGCGTTTTTCAGAAATTCCTGGAACGAATCATCCTGATGCTTGTCCAGATCCATGCTGTCTACCCGTTTCCTGAAATCCGCGGACATGTACCCGAAGCCGCCTGTACCTCCGTCAAAAATGAAAACCAGGTGGCAGCAGTGGCTGGGCTTTACCCTTTCCTTTCTATCTCCGGCAATGCTCTTCCCGCAGACTGGACAGTGAACGGCAGGAGGTCCGTTTTCGAACGGCTGCTCGATTTCGACAAACTGGGGCTGTACTGCTTTTTTCGCCATGATTTCTCCTCATTAACTGTTTGTTCAGAAGTTTAGTTTACTCAATCCTGGGGTTTAATAAAATATTTCTGGATTAATCTGAAGTCCCCTGTTCGTGTCTAGGATTTCCCGCAGCCTGGTGAATGTCCGCATGATCTGGATATTGACCATGATAACAGGTTAGACTTAATAATGATTCCTTCTTCATTTTTCTCTAAAATTGCCGATAATTTCCATGATACACAATGGGCCTGACCGGAGAAAAGCAAATGATATTGATTGATGCAAATTGATGCTTTACATGCCGGCAGAAGTATTGGATTATGTGCAAAAGGGGGAAGAGTGAAAAAGATTGTATCAGTCCTGTTCGTCTGTATCGTTTTCACCAGTATTGTTTCAGCTTCAGAGACAGCCGGCTTGTGGAGCGAACTCGGGACATGCCTGAGAGCGGACCTGCTGTCAGGGCTTTATTCTGATCAGGACCAGCTGGTGATCCGGAATGTAATCAAGAGCGCTGAACAGAAAAGCATTTCCTTCATCTATTCCCCATCCCTGGACGGGATGATAGTCGGCCCGGCAAGGTCTCAGGATTACAGGGGTGATTTTTACAAATCCCGTAATCCTGAATTCAGGGAATTCCTTTTAAGAATTTTAAACATCCTGAGGGATAAATACATTCCTGATCATCAAGGCAGAGAATTTGAATGCACCTTGAACATTTCCAGGGGGGCTGAATTCGAAGTCAGGGCCAGATTCGACTTCACAGGCGAAGACATCCCGGCAGGTTTCAATATTTCACTAGCTGAATTCGAAACCATGCTCCTTGGAGAATCCCTGTAAATTGCTCAAAGTCCTGCAGCCTTACTCTGATGTTTCTCGATCCACTCAGCCGCCATTTTTTTGGCTTCAGCAATCTGTGCAGGTGTCATTTTTTCTGCCAGAGCTTCCCGTTTTTTTCTTGCTTCTCCCAGTCCTGAAGCAGTGGCCAGATTAAACCAGAAGTGAGCCTTCACACAGTCTTTCGGCACTCCAGCCCCTTCGGCATACAATCCCCCAAGATTGTATTGAGCCTCAGCCACACCCTGGTCAGCGGCTTTCTGATACAGTTCCACAGCTTTCTTGTAATCCTGCGGCACTCCCCGGCCTGTGTCATAGATGACACCAAGATGGTACTGGGCCTGGCTATCTCCCTGATCAGCGGCTTTCTGGAACCAGGCTGCAGCCAGCTTGTAATCTTTTGGTACGTCTAAGCCGGTTTCATAGATTAATCCAAAACTGTACTGGGCCCGGGCAATACCCTGATCAGCGGCTTTCTTAAACCACTTTGCAGCCTGCTTGTAATCTCTGGGAACCCCCCCGGCATTGCCATACATAGTCCCAAGATTGTATTGTGCATCGGCATTACCCTGTTCAGCTGCTTTCTGGAACCAGACTGCTGCCTGTCCATAATCTTGAGGGACTCCCAGGCCATCTTGATACATTAAGCCAAGGTTATATTGTGCATCAGCATGTCCCTGATCAGCAGATTTCTGATAGTACAGCATAGCTTTCTTGTAGTCCTGGGTTATACCCAGTCCCACCTGATACATGTAACCAAGACTGTACAGGGCATCAGCATTGCCTTGATCAGCGGATTTCTGGAACCAATCCATGCCTTTCCGGCAATCCTTTGATACGCCCTGGCCATTGTAATACATGACAGCAAGATCATACTGTGCCACAGCCGCTCCCTGTTCAGCTGCCTTTTGAATCCACTGCAGGGCCTGCTTGTAATCCTGTGGTACTCCTGAACCTCTGAAATACATGTCGCCTAGACTGCACTGTGATTCTTTATCACCTTTTTCAGCTTTTTCCATCAGTACTTCCAAAGTGCTTTTTTCTCCGGCTGGACATTGTTGAGAAAATGCCAGAAATATCAGCAGGGCTGCGCTGATTGTGACCAGAATCTGTTTCATATTCCACCTCAGCTTTTTCCTCCATTTTAACAGATCATAGAATTTAAGTCAGGCATACATAGACCTCATTCTGGAATCAAGGTCCAAATTGAATCCTAAATCACTGTTGTGTAAACTGGGATTTAAATCCACTGGAGGAATCATGAACAAAATCACATTTTTTTTACTGTTCTGCGCAATCACAGTTTTTGCGGCTGACTCAGCCCTGGCGCCGATCAAGCTGAATCAACCACGCCTGAACCATGGCAAGCTCCTGATGGAAGCGCTTTCCGCGCGTCACACTGAACGCTCGTTTGCCACCACTGAAATCACGATTGAAGTGCTCTCAGACCTGTGCTGGGCGGCTTTCGGGATCAACAGGGCTGACGGGAAGCGGACTGCCCCCAGCGCGATGAACAAGCAGGAAATCGACATATACGCCGCCATGGCATCCGGACTTTATCTCTATGACCCTAAAAACAATCAGCTGACACCTGTTTTATCCCAGGACCTGCGGCCGCTGGCAGGGAAACAGCCTTTTGTCGCTTCAGTCCCGCTCTGCCTGATCTATGTGGCGGACACAGCCCGCATGGGTAAAGACAGCGCTGCCAATGATTTCTATTCCGCTGCTGACACAGGATTCATCAGCCAGAATGTCTATCTGTATTGCGCTTCAGAAGGCCTGGTTACAGTGGTGATGGGCATGGTGGATAAGGAAAAGCTGGCTTCTGCAATGAAGCTGCGCCCAGAACAGAAGATAATCCTCTCTCAGGCAGTGGGCTGGCCAGGAAAATAAAAGTTCCTAGAACCCCTGCTCTGCTTTTGCCTTTTCGAGCAATTTCACGATCTCATCGTATTTGTTAAGCCTGGCGATCCCCAGAGGCGTGATTTCTCCATACATGTCCAGTTGCGGGCGCCGCTCCAGAATCAACTTCACGATTTCGGGTTTTCCTAGAGCGCAGGCATACATCAGAGGGGTCCATCTGTTATAGTCATGCGAGTCGTAATTCTGGGAATTGACATCTGCGCCTTTGTCCAGCTGTTTTTTTACTTCAGCCGTATCTCCGGAATTAATCGCCTTAATCAGTTCAAGAACCAGATTCTCATCCTGCGCTGGAGACTTCACTTCTTCAGTGACCTGGGGATTTCTCAGAAATTCCCGGATGGATTGATTTCCAAAATACAGTTCTTCCAGAGCAGCTTTGCCACCTAACACTCTCACTGTAACATAGGCATCTCTGCGCTTGCCAGAGCTGAATTTCCGGTAAGCTTTCTCAGCTTCAGGAGCCAGGTCCTCAGGTAGAAAATAACGGTTGAAATTGAAATTAATCGTGGCTGTCTTCGTGGTATCAACCTTTTCTTCAGATATCCACCCCATCTTGGTCCTGATAAAATCACCCTGAGGGCAGTCGGCGGTTACAGCCTCGACTTTGGCAAAACCCTCAGCATCGTTCGCAATCAGGGCATAAGCCCACTGATTGCTTTTTACGCCGCGGCAGCATTCAAGCGGAACAGTGCCTGCCTCCATTTTGAGTGCGACATAGCGCCCCCTGAAAGCGTCATACGGATCAACAGGTGCGGTTCTGAATTTGAACTGGTGTCCATCCCTTAGAATGATTTCCCGTTCGTAAATCATCCAGGCAGGAACCAGCAATTGAATCAAAGCCAGCAGCAGGAAAACACAGACTGCCTTTTTAACCATTCGCCCTCCCTGAGCGGAATCCGCTTTTCGAGACGAACAGATTGACTCCCAGAAACAGCGATCCCAGCACGATGAAAATCACTCCTCTCGTTAGCAGACCCAGGTCGCTGTCGAAGAATCGCGCCATGATCAGGACCATCACTGCGATCATGCCCAGATTCAATGTACTGAGGCGGCGGACTTGAATCCCCTGCCAGATTTTTGTGCATCCCAGAGCGAGGAAAAGCAAATTATAAATCCAGTTCATCCAGCTTCCAAGCGGTCCGA
The DNA here is from genome assembly GCA_028687545.1 of Candidatus Wallbacteria bacterium. Classification (NCBI taxonomy): domain Bacteria; phylum Candidatus Walliibacteriota; species Candidatus Wallbacteria bacterium. The sequence goes on along the minus strand of JAQTZZ010000032.1, from coordinate 36,588 downwards.
AACCCGAGGCTGCAAAGGCGGAAGTTGAAAGCAGGGGAACCGCCAGTACCAGAGATTCCAGTTCAAGCCTGTGCAGATATCGCGCGGCCAGAATCAAAAAGCCTGCAAGCAATAATCCCGCCAGCACATAGTCCATCTGCCAGGTGGTATAATCGATTCTCCATGTGTAAGCGCGAGGGCTTTTATCCCAGCCGATGTCTCTCCAGGTATCTGAAAAAGTCAGGATAAAGCAGATTATCAGGGAAACAAAATAACCGATCAGGCGCAGCGGATTTTTTTTTAGGCTTTCCATCCGGTCGAAAAACAGCCTGCCGCAAAGATACATGCTCCCGAAAAGAGAACTGTAAACCACAATCCAGAGTCCCCGGACATGTCCTCCAAACGTGCAGGCCACAGCCGGAGCGAGCCAGATCGAAAAAGCCCAGGTCAGGATCAAGCTGCGAACCGAAAATAAATCCCGCTTTAAAACAATCAGCAGGTAGATAATCGCCACAGTTGAAAGCAAACTGAAAAACAGATAAAAAAAAGGCAGTTCGTTTCTGCCGTATTCTGTCCAGAAGAGGATGCCATACAAATAAAAAATTGAGATTGAGGCAGAATCCAAAATAAAGATCAGAGGAGCTGAAAGCAGCATCCAGGTAAGCACAAATTTTCCAGGATCACCTTCAATGTGATATGTCTGTCCGACAAGAGCGATTGAGGAACCGATGGCGAAAAAAAGTAAGATCCCTGCACCTTCTTTCCAGGGAATCGAATCCTTTTTTCTGTACAGGGTGAACAGAACCGCACTCTGCCCAATCAGCAGGGGAATAAAAGAGAGAAAAGTCCTGGCAGGCCTCGACAATAAATCCCAGTTGTGAGCCAGAATCAGGATCACGCCCGAACCGATCAGTGTTGTTCCGATGATGCTCAGCAGCACCATCCCCCAGTTAATCCCCGGCTTTACTTCTTTCCCATAATACTGCCTGAGATTTTCAATGGCATCCTCCTGCAGTACGCCAAGTTTTTTTAACTGCAACAATTCATTCCGCAGCCATTCTGTGTGATTCATCGATCCTCCGGCTTTTAAACTTCCCGGATTTCAGTATATCCAAAACATTAGTTTGATAAAACTGCCAAAAATGGTCTTCCGGTGTAGTTAAATTGACCTGTTTCAGATGCAATCTCGTCTGCGTTACACCGCAATTATTTTTAATTCTTAACAAATTGCAGCTTTATTTGTTTCCTGCTTTCAGGTATAATTTAAACAGGTCAACTTGAAAGCGAAATGGGGATCGCCTCAAGTTGGAACAAAAATTCTTGACGGAGGTTTTGTGAGTCCCAAAAAGGTCGGGAACGGTAAAAAGAAGCAGAAAAATTCAGTCGGTGCAGTAGTGAAACCAGAGGGGGGCGAAACAGTTCGACTTCAAGTGCAATTTTCGGATAATCAGAATCAGATCAAATCAAAGTCGCTGCAACGCCCGAAATAAGATCACCCTCCTCCTACGGGGATCATCAATTGCAACGAGTCGCCCTGGGTCAGCAGTGTGAAATGGCTCAGGCGTTTGTCGTGCCTGAAAACCTGAATAAAGTTCAGCTGTTCTTTCTTGAAATGCAGAGTCTCGAGAAACTTCCTGACCGAGATTTTATCCGCAACATCGAATTCCTGAATTTCACTGTAAGCCCCTCTGTCAATGGCTCCGATAAATTCAACTGTGATTCGCATGGTCACCTCCGTCGCATCCTTTATTGATCATTAATGCCGTAAAGTATACCTTGAAATTCCTTCGGCACTATGGTGCCGTTTTCGAAAATGTTATAACTTACGGCGCAAATGCTCAGTAAGATTGCCGCACACATGGCAGGCCGGGTTCCGCTCTATTTTCATTTTCTGGAATCTGTTTTTCCAGGCGTCAAATACAATCAGTCTTTCCTCGACTTCTTCTCCAAGCAAAATCTTCAGCGCTGTTGTACAGCTCACTGCGGACATGATCCGGACGATTGAATTCAGGATCCCACAATTATTAACCCCAGGATAGTCGTCAGAGTCAGGAATGTCCGGCATGAAGCAGGAGAAACAGGCGCCATCCGGCTTAAATGCCAGCGACTGCCCGCAAGCTCCGGTTACTGCAGTATGCACCCAGGGCAGGGATAATTCGAGGCAGGTCTGATTGATCAGGAGTCTTGCCTGAAAATTGTCGGTAGCATCCAGCACCAGGTCGAACCCTTGTAAAAGTTTCCGGATATTATGCTGATCAGCTCTGACAATCACAGTTTCCAGGCGCACTGAAGAATTGATCCTGAACAATTTTTCTGAGGCAGCGAAACATTTCAATCTGCCAAGATCACGCTCATCGAAAAGGGTCTGCCGCTGGAGATTGGAAAGCTCCACCCGCTCCGGATCGATCAGACGCACTCTGCCTATGCCGCCCCGTGCAAGCTGTTCTGCCAGGTTTGTCCCAAGTGCTCCAGCTCCAAGGATCACTACTTCTGCAGCAGACAGCACTTTCTGCCCTTCCAGTCCAATGCCTGAAAAAGCGATCTGCCTCGAATAACGTTCTAATCCCATCTCTGAATTTTATTCAATTTTACAGTTTAAAACAACTCTGATATGCTGTCTTCAAATCAGTTGAAAGGAAATATGATGGGAAAAATAGTGATTTTGATGTTTTCAATCGCGTTCTGCACCTGTCTGCTGGGAGAAGATAAAGTGCCTTTGGCCGGAAGCAATGAAATCGCCTCAGACAAGGACATCCCTCCGGCAATTGCCAAAACAACCTCGGAAACTGTAGTGGAAAAACCGAAATGGCAGAGATTTGAAAATGAGTCTGCTGTGATCAGCCTGCTGTTCGACAAGGGCAAGAGTTTGCACTATATGAAGCTGAGCAAAACTTTCACGCTGGGATCGACTTTTTTCGAATTCTGCGCTTTTTATCCCTCCTCCAAGAAAGGCACAGCTGAAGTAAAAGGCGGAATTTCCACGATGATTGTGGAAAGCACCGGCTTTGACGCTCTAGGTACTCTGTATTATAAGGAAAATCAGAATCACATCCAGCGGGACTTGGAAAAAAATCCAAAAAACATCACTGAAAGCCTGGACAAGTTGAACTCCGAATTTTTTAAACTTGATAAACTCAACGAAAATTTTTTCAACGAATTTGTGGTCTCAGTGGCACAACTCTCAGAGTATCAGCATGAAACAAAGGAATATTTCTGCCCGCTCGGGAAAGTATTCCTGGAAGGATTTGTAGTGCTGATCGAGCGTTACGAATACAACAACGCTCTCAAGGCATCGCTGCTCCAGTTTCCGGAAGTGGAATGAATTTTCGGATCAGTCGCCCAGAAATCCTTTCTGCTGAAAGTACTTCCTCGCCCCTGGGTGCAGCATTCTGATTGAGATTCCCTTCAGGGCTTCAGAGAGCTTGATATCAGCTGCCCTGGGATGCAGGGTAGCCAGATATGGCGTATTGTCAAAGATCAGGCTGAGCATGGAATGGATCATTTCCTCATCGATGTTGTCAGTGGTAGCGAGAATCGCCCGCAGACCAAGAGAATGGATCTCGAACTTCTGCCCGTAAGTGCCTGCCGGGATAGTTTCCTTGCTGTAGCAGGAATATTCTGACGAAATTTTTTCCAGGATCGGATCCGGGAAGGACAGGATCCGGATCGGTTCCATTTTTGCGAGCATGCTCACGCCTTCTCCGGGAATGCCGCCGGTCCAGAAGATGGCATCGACATAACCATTCTGCAGCGCATCAGTGGCCTTGGTGAATTCCATGTATTTTGCGTTGTAATCTGTACTTTTCAATTCGAAATACTTCAGTACAAACTCTGCGTTCACCGCTGATCCCGAACCCTGGGCTCCAGGAACGATGTTTTTCCCCTTGAGATCTGCAATGCTTCTGATTTCAGAGGATTCCAGCACGATCACATGAATGATCTCGGGATACAGAGAAAGCACAACTCTGAGTTTAGTCACAGGCTGCTCGAACTTTCCCTGTCCCTTGAAAGCGTCCAGCAGTACATCGCTCTGGACAATGGCAAAAGCGGCATCGCCTTTATCCAGGTATTTGATATTGTCAACTGAGCCGGTCGTTGGTTCGGCGAGAGTAACAATCTGAGTGAGCCTGGAGTTGAACAGTTTGCTGAGTGCAAGACCTACAGGGTAATAAGTGCCATTGATGCTTGCCGTGGCAATGGAATAGAACTGCTTGGAGGAAACGATCTGCAAGGCTTCCCCGGCTCCTGCAAAGTTCAGACAGGAAAGCAGCAAAACCAGAACCAGCTTGTTAACTTTCATTTTTTTCTTCCATTACATCTCCCATGTCTTCATCGTAGAGACTGGTGCGGTTTCTCCCGCAGGATTTTGAACTGTAGAGCGCAATATCGGCGTGACTGATAAGTCCCCCCTTGTCCCCTGCCATCTTTGGATATTCCGCCAGGCCAAGGCTGATGGTGACATGCAGAGGATTATCCTGTCCGGGAAAAGGATATGATTCGACCTTTTTGCGCAATCTCTCTGCCAGGATCATGGCCTGTTCTGCTGCGGTGTTGGGAAGGATCACTCCAAACTCTTCGCCCCCATATCTGCAGGCTATATCGGTGGCCCGGGCTGTGGCCTGGATTATGCCTGCCACCTCGCGGAGAACGATATCGCCCTGCTGATGACCGAATTTATCGTTGAAGTTTTTGAAATGGTCGATATCCACCATGATCAGAGTGAGAGGATCTTTATAACGCCGGGCGCGGACTATCTCTTCGTCAAGCCGGATCTGAAAATACCGGTAAATATATAACCCCGTCAATCCATCGCGGATCGCCAGTTCATAAAGCTTGGAGTTGTCAAGTGAAATAGCCATCTGGGTCGAAATGGTCAGCAGCAATTCCATGTCGCTCGCTGTAAAGCTCGAATTATCGGTCCTGTCCGAGAGGTTGATCACTCCGAATGGCTTGTCCTTTACCACGAGCGGCACTGAAATCAGGGTACGCGGAGGTTTTAAATTTGAATTTGCAACATACTGCTTGAAGCGGGGGTCTTTGCTGCAGTCGACAGAAAGCACAGGAATTCCGGTTTTAACAACTTGTCCGGCAATCCCTTCTCCATATTTTATTTCAATCTGTTCCTTGAGTTCACCACTCATGATACTGCCGTCTTCACTGCGGAACAGCTTGACACTGGTCAGTTTGAGAAGATCGTTTTTATCCGAGAGCAGCATGATGGAACCCCTGCGCGCACCGAACAGCTTAATCAGCTGGGTCAAAATTTTATCCAGTACTTCCTGATATCCTGAGGAATGGCTGATAATCTGTGAAATCTGAAAAAGCGCAGATAATTCGAAGATTTTCTTTAAAATTTTTTCTGCCATATTGTCTATGCATCCGGCCAGAAAGCCTATTTCATCCTTCCTGGGAAGGTTGAGCCTGACCGAGAGATTGCCGTCTGAAATCTCATTGACTTTCCCGGCAATGAAAATGATCGGAGAAGTGATTTGAAGCGAAAAGAAAATGCCTGACAGAATCGCCAGAATTCCGGCCAGCAGGATTGCCATCTTCACGTTACGCTTGATGGTTGTGACAAGTGAGTAAATCTCCTTAGCCTCCTGCGTGACAATCACTTTCAAACCATAATGCAGAAGGGGGAGTACGACAGCCACTTGTGTGATTTCATTGCGGCCAAAGTTGATATCGTATGCTCCATAAGGCTCACGGATCATGCGGTTGATGAGTTCGAGCGGAAAATCCTTAGTTTCCAGTATATTATCTCCTTCCCTTGTAACCAGGAAAATCATGAAAGTCGTGCCGACCGCGATCCTGTCAAGAGATTTGCGTAATTCAAAAAAAGAAACTGTCGCGATGATTAAAGCATTATTCTGATCACCGGCTCTCACTTTGAAAAGCCATTTACCTTGTGAAAAATAAAATTCATCCTGTGAAGTCAGAAGTTTTTCTTCGTTTACAGTCAATTCAGGAGTACCTTCTGTGGAACATCCCATCACTCTGCCGTCCATTCCCGTAACTATAATCCTTTCAATGAACTCAAATTCTTCATCAATCTGGCGGGCTGCGGCTGAAATCTGGCCTGTATTTCCGCTTTCCAGCCTCTTGTCTTTTTTCAGAAAATTCATGATAGTCATGTAATGAGAGACAAAATTATCGACTTCTGTCTTGACCTGCTGCACAGCCTGTAAGTTAGTCGTGATCATCAGGTCCTGCGATAGTTTGGCCAGAGTATTGAAGGAATAAACACCGAGTATTACAAGTGGTGTCACTGCGATAATGAAAATACCCAGCAGTGTTTTAAGCTTGATACTTGAATAAAAAGGGATTTTCCCTCTGGTTGAAGAAGAAATTACCGAATTGTCCGCTCTTTTCTCAGTGTTCATGTTTTGTTGCCCGGCACATTCAGAATATCCGCTGAAACATCCGCTGTCAAACGAACAGCCTGCAGATAAAGCTTTGCAACACTAAAAAAAGGACCGGAAAAAATCCGGTCCTTGATCTGACAGTTTACTAATCGTTTTCAGTACTATGGCTGCGCTGGTTCCGGCCAATTCACTGTAAGGATGGAATTGTGGATATATCCGACTTTTCCGCTTGGGATCACCACTTTGAACCAGTTGCCGTTCTTTTCGGTCACCACTACCTTTGCTCCCTTGCCGAGCGTGGCAATCACGCTGAAATTAGTGCCCGGCCCTGAACGCACATTAGCGGTTTCCCCGGAATTGACATTGACGGAACCGATCTTCTGCTTGTCGTTGTTCAGCTTGATTTCCAAGACTTTGCTGCCGGTCGAAACCCCCTCGTGCAGCATTTCGATCTTGATGGAAGCGCTGGAATCCAGCAGTGCATCTTCTGCAATGCGGCCAAGCGGCAGAATGATTTTTCCGGTTTTCCGTCCCAGGACCGGATCAGCGGAGAATGATCCCGCAGGATTGACAGCGGGATTCGAGCTTTGGATGTTGAAAGTCAGAGTCTTGGAATCCACAAACCCAAAGTTGGCTGCCTGCACAATGATTTCAATCGATTCCCCGGCAGTGAAGATTCCATCTCCACTGGTTTCGGTCACCAGCGCTTTATACATTTCCAGCACTGCTGCTTCATTGTATCTCTTATCGGCGGCAGCTACTCCGGAATCCTTACCCTGGGCATAGGCAACAGGGTACACTTCAGCAGCTGTCTTATCATAGCCGGCGCGATAGCCGTTATCATAGAGCTTCTTGCAGTTTGCAGCATAACTTTCAGACTGGCCTTTCCGGTATCCGTCGTCATGCCCGCGGGTACGCTCTGAAGCATATTCCAGATTTCTGTAGGAATTGTAGGTGTCGTTGTATGAGCGGTCATATGTTTCCTGATAGGCAGCCCCGTAAGCCTGGTCTTTACCCTGCTGGTGTCCGCTGCCGTAACCTATCTGATAAGAGAATCTGTAAGCGTTGTCGTATGCGGCCTGATAGGTCTGGCGGTATCCGCGATTGTATGACTCCTGATATGTCTGGTTATAGCCTGCCTGATATCCGGCATTATAGCCCTGCTGATAGTAGACTGAGTCATGCGGGCCACGTGAGTTCCTAAGCATTGAAAGTTCAAAATCCACTCCGTCTTCAACAAGACAGGCGGTCAGTTCCTCTGCTTCGCGTCTCTGGTTTTCTGACCAGAACTGGTCTCTGATCTGCTTCTCTTTCTCTGCAAATCCGGCTACATATCCTGCTTTGTTTCCTTTATCCTGTTCAGCGGTCTGCGCATCTGTGGTGCCTTTATTATAACCCTTGTCATAGGAACCTGACTGCTGGGCATCCTGTGCTCCCTGAGCCTGGCCCTCGGAGTTTCCCGAGGTATAACCTTCGTTATAACAGCGCTGCTCGCCTGCGACTTTGCCGTTCAGAGCTCCCTTGGCTTCACCGTCTGCCCTGCCCTGCCTGATTCCTTCAGCGCGGCCTTCACTCTCTCCATCGCGCTGTCCGGCAGCATAGCCCTGATTCCGGCCATCATTCCTGCCTCTGTTATCGCCTTCGCTGCGGCCGGCATTCTGTCCGTTCCGGTCGCCCTCGACTCTGCCCTGCATCTGGCCGTTTCTAGTGCCATCCTGATAGCCGGCATTGTATTCAGCCTGGGGATTCGGCTGTGGAGGAGGCGGAGGATTGGGATTAGGATGTGGGTTGGGGTTGGGGTTAGGATTAGGATTCGGGTGCGGGTTGGGGTTAGGATTAGGATTCGGGTGCGGGTTGGGATTTGGGTGTGGGTTAGGATTTGGGTTGGGGTTAGGATTGGGATTTGGGTGCGGGTTGGGATTAGGATGCGGGTTGTTGTGATCGCTTTGACCTGGATTCCATTGATTGGGGAAAGGCCGGTCTCCTGCAGTATCAGCAAAACAAAGTGAAGCTATGAACAGCATCACCACAATAAACGTAAGTTTCATTACAAAATCCTCCTGATTCAATTTGTCTTGGTGTAAATATACCCGGCTCTGAAAGAATGTAAAGCATCAATTTGCATCAAATATTGAATTTGGGGAATTTAAGGTGAATGAACCTGATAGTACAAATGTTTGAGGCTACGTCCAACCGGGAAAATAAAATCAGTTCAGTGATATTCTGTCGATTTCTATGTCAGCAGGTTTGGTTTTGAACCAGCTGTCGTGATGCGCAATCACTGCTGTCCCATGCTCACTGCAGTAAACACCCAGTTCAGGATGCACATCATCAGGACGCACGAGCCTGCGCTTGGGGTAGATTATATATTCTCCGCCGGCCGGGCAGACCGGCAGGATTTGAGCTGGAAGAAATTCTTTGATTTTTTCGATGATTTTCTGATCTATGAAAATCTCATCGTACTCGCAGCGGTCTTCATTATATTCAAACCTGATCAGCTCGCAGTACTTTCCGGTGTGGTTGAACATCAGAAGTGCATCTTCAATCACATGGCAATTGACGTTGCAGGCAGCCTGTTCAGTGATCGGGGCTGAAAACAGACCTGAATTAGCCGGATAATCTCCCATCCGGAGAAGGAAACGGGCGACATCGCTGTATCCTAACTGTATCGCGTATTTAAGAGGCGTCAGGTTCTTCTCGTTGATGGTGTTGATTCTGGCGCCGGCATTGATCAAATCCCTGATCCTGGTCATGTTGCGTTTCTGGATCGCATCCATCAGTTCATCCTCGAGCGCTCCGGCATAAATACTGAAAGCAGCCAGTAAAAGCACAGTCAGGATTTTAGTTTTCATCATGCCCCCGTCATTGGTCAGGATCTCCATGCACACTGCACCAGGCACCGGTCTTTGGGTCAAAACAGTAAACTCCGCCGTCAGGACAAACAGGCAGCTTTCCGGAATCAAGATACAGACCGATCCTGTCCTTGATCTCTGAAAATCTTACTTTCCCCCGTATTCTCCGCTTCTTTGACCTGCCCAGATTGTACATATCCACCGCATTCTCAAGTCTCCTGATATTAATTTTACAGGAGTCCCGATTCTGTCTCACTGAACTGAAAATGTTGCTTTCCTGCTCCATGTTTTTCGGGTACAGTGCTCCCTGGCTTTCCAGAAAACGTGTGATCCTGTCATATCCGTTCCTGAGCGAAAGCTGCAGTGCAGTTTCACCAGAACTGTTCACAGAGTTCACATCAATACCCCGCAACATTATCTCCTTAACTCTGGTCAAATCATTTCCCATTACCGCCGAAAAAAGATCATTTTCCAGGGGACCGGCGGACAAAGAACCGGCGAGTAGCCAAAAAAAAACAAACACTCTAATCAGTGCCTGCTTCCTTCGTTTGAGCGTTGAAATGTATGATCTCACTGGTAGCAGCCTCAGAATACTGATCAATGTCTGTGAGAAGGTTTTCAATCTGTTTTCTTTCTTTGTCAACAGAAGCAACCGGCAGGTAAAGCTGAAAATAATGCTTGGCTTCCCTGGGTCTGCCGATCTTCAGATAGTCCAGCCCCAGGTTTCTGAGCGTAGTATCGTTGTCCGGGTTGATTTCGATGGCCTTCAAATAGCAGTCGATGGATTTCAACAGCAGGGTGTTTTTATCTGCGCTGGTTTCAGCAGTTTCCTTGTACATGAAACCGAGATCATTCCAATAAATAGCCACTTTAGGGTCTGACGACACAGCCCTTTCCATCATCAAGATTGCTCTTGGCTTGTCGATCTTTGAATCCCAGTAAGAACTACCAAGCTTATACAACACATAAGCATTCTTTGGATCGACCTGGATGATCGTTTCGTAAAGGGCGATCGCTTTCTGGTAAAACAGGTGCGCCGACTTGGGATAACCTTTGGCATCCTTATAACAATAATCAGCCTGCTGGGTCAATTCAGCGACTTTGTCATAATTCAAATCCTTGATTTCAGTACTTTCACCACTTGTCTCACCGGTTGAGGAACCCCCGTCATAAGCCGAGAAAGCATCCTTTATGCTCTGCGTAACTCCGCCGCTCCCAGGGTCTGGTTTCTGAGTGTTAGCAGTGATTTCCCCGGTTCCGGCATGCACAAGACCCACAATAATCATTAAAGCAAACAGAAGCATCAACTTCATGGCTACCTCCAGCTATAAGATAATTATAGCCTAAATCCAAAAAACAGTATCATTTACATACTAATAATAATCACTCAGGAATGAACTGCGCAAGAATTTGGTCAGAGGTCTGTTTCATTTAAGGGAGGTCGGGTATAATAAGAAAAAATTACTCCCTAGGGAGATCCAGATGATTGAGCGCTATTCCCTCCCCGAGATCAATGCCGTCTTTTCCGAGCAAAACAAGTATGAAACCTGGCTGAGGGTTGAACTTGCTTACACTGAGTCTCTGGTCAGTTCAGGCATTGCCCCTCTTTCATGTTTGAACGCGATCCTGGAAAAAGCCAGAATCAACCCGAAACGAATCCAGGAAATCGAAGTCCGCACCAACCACGATCTGATTGCCTTCCTGGAAAGCCTCAGCGAAACCGTAGGGGATTATGCCCGTTTCATCCATCTCGGTCTCACCTCTTCGGATATCGTAGATACTGCTCAGATGCTGATCATGCTGCAGGCGCTCAGTCTGATCGAGAAAAAAATCCTGAGGCTGACTGACCTGTTGCGCGAACTGGCTCTCAAGTATAAAAAACTGCCTGAGATCGGCCGCACACACGGCATCCATGCTGAGCCGCTTACCCTGGGTGTGAAATTTCTGCTCTTTCATTGCGAATTCAAGCGGCATCTGGAGCGGCTCGCTGAAACCCGGAACCGCCTGTCTGTAGGCAAACTCTCCGGGGCTGTCGGCACTTACAGCCAGAACACCCCTGAACTTGAAAAAAACGCACTGGCCAGTCTGGGATTGTCCCCCTGTCCTGTTACCACTCAGGTCATTCAGCGCGACAGAATCGCAGATTATTTTTACCTGCTTTCAGTGATCGGAGCATCGCTCGAAAAAATCGCCACTGAAATCCGCCATCTGCAGCGGACTGAGGTCAGGGAGCTGGAAGAGCCGTTCGGCAAAGGCCAGAAGGGATCTTCAGCCATGCCTCACAAGCGCAATCCGATCATCTGCGAGAGGATCTGTGGGATCTCCAGGCTCCTTCGAAGTTACCTCATACCCTCCCTGGAAAACATTCCTCTCTGGCATGAGCGTGATATTTCCCACTCTTCCGTAGAGCGGGTGACAATCCCTGACGCCAGCATCCTGGCTTATTATGCCCTGGAAAAGATGACAGGGGTGATTTCCGGCCTTACAGTAAATGAAAGTCAAATCGAGCGGAATCTGCATCTGCTTGGTGATGCCTTCTTTTCCCAGCGGATTCTTTTGCACCTGGTGGAAAAAAAAGGCATGGCCAGAGATAAAGCCTACGTGATGCTTCAGGAAGTCACTCACTGTCTGTACCAGGGTGGGATGGATATCCGGAAAGCCCTGGCTGAACATAAAGACCTGCGTGCTGTCCTGAGCCAGGAAGAAATCAGTGATCTTACCGACATTTCTCACTTTTTCCGGAATCTGGATGCTATATATGAAAGGGCATTGAAGTGATGATTCGAGTCCAAGAATGCAAGATGTTGGTAAGTTGGTATGTTAGTAGGTTAACGTTTATTTCCGATTCCCAACATACAAACATACTAACCTGCTGACTTCTTTGCGAATGTTAGTTTTCAGATGTTTTCGAAAGTGAGGATTAACCCCATGTTCCAAGCTGAAGTGTTAGTGTATCTAAGGCCGTCAATTCAAGATCCCCAGGGAGTTGTAATCGAGCGAACTCTGCAGCAACTCGGTTTCGCGGATCTGCAGAAAGTCCGGACAGGCAAGTATTTCCGGTTGTCGCTTGCTGCAAAGAACAGTCACGATGCCCAGAAAGAAGCTGAACGGATGTGCAGGGAACTGCTGGCCAACACGGTGATTGAGGATTACAGAGTGGAAGTGAGGGAAGCATGAAAGCTGCTGTCATCCTGTTCCCAGGTTCCAACTGCGAGCGCGACACTTATTATGCCTTGGAACAGATGGGTTTCGAGCCATATTATCTCTGGCACAGGAGCGAAAAAATGGAGGACAGGACGGTACTGGCCGTTCTACCCGGCGGCTTCTCTTTCGGCGATTACCTGAGGACCGGTGCCATCGCCTGCCATTCGCCTGTGATGAAGGCTGTGCGGAAATTCAGTGCAGGCGGAGGGCTGGTGCTGGGTATCTGCAACGGTTTCCAGATTCTCACTGAATCCGGGTTGCTCCCTGGAGTGCTGCAGATCAATACATCGCTTCAATTCCATTGCCATGATGTATTTCTGACCTGTGAGAATTCCGAAACCCCGTTTACATCCGGAGTGAAGGGAACCCTCAAACTCCCCATCGCCCATTACGAGGGGAATTATTTTATTGAGAAGAAAGATTTTCCAGGGCTTACGAAAAACAATCAGATCGCCTTCAGTTACGCCACTCCGGAAGGAAAAAAAAGCAGGCGTTTCAATCCAAACGGCTCCATCTCCGATATCGCCGGAGTCATGAATCGTGAAAAAAACATCCTGGGCATGATGCCGCATCCGGAACGCGCGATAGAGCAGATTTTAGGCGGATCTGACGGCAGCATGATTTTCAGGTCCCTCTTTGCGTCCCTGAAAAAAGGAGGTAGGAAAAAATGAACCAAGCCGAGCTGGCCAAGTTGAACCTCAAACAGGATGAATATAAAGAAATCTGCAGACGCATGAAGAGGGAGCCAAATTTCGTCGAACTGGGAATTTTTTCAGTGCTCTGGTCAGAACACTGTTCATACAAAAGTTCGAAAATCTATTTGAAAACCCTGCCTACCAAAGGCGAACATGTGCTGCAGGGGCCGGGTGAGAATGCCGGGATCGTCGATCTCGGCAAGGGCGAAGCCCTGGCTTTCAAGATCGAGTCGCACAATCACCCTTCATATGTGGAACCATTTCAGGGAGCTGCCACAGGTGTCGGTGGTATCCTGCGAGACATTTTCACCATGGGTGCCCGACCGATCGCACTGCTTGATTCGATCCATTTCGGCAATCCGGATAAATCCAAGAAAAACAGCTATCTGTTTGAGCGGGTGGTCGCTGGTATCTCCTGGTATGGCAACTGCATCGGTATCCCGACAGTAGGTGGAGAAACCAAATTTGATGACTGCTATTCCCGGAATCCGCTTGTAAACGTGATGACCGCCGGTCTGGTTGCTTCGGACGGCATCAGGCGCGGTGTTGCATCCGGAGTAGGAAACCCGGTGATCTATGTGGGCAGCAAGACCGGCAGGGACGGTATCCATGGTGCCACCTTTGCTTCGGACCAGCTCGACGACCAGTCGGACTCAGACAGGCCGGCAGTGCAGGTAGGAGATCCGTTCAGTGAAAAATTGCTGCTGGAGGCCTGCCTGGAACTGTTCCAGACGGATTATGTCGTAGGTATCCAGGATATGGGCGCCGCAGGTCTGACTTCGTCCTCAATCGAAATGGCTCAGCGGGGCGGAGTGGGTATCAGACTAGATCTGGACCTGGTTCCTCAGCGCGAGGAGAGGATGAGCGCTTACGAAATCATGCTGTCTGAGTCTCAGGAGAGGATGCTGCTCGTAGGAAAAAAAGGTGCAGAGAAAAAAATCGCTGAAATTTTCCATAAATGGGACCTCAACTATGCAGTGATCGGTGAGATCATCAGTAAACCGGAAGTCCGGATCCAGCATCTGGGAAAATCCGCGGCAGTAATTCCGCTTGCTGCGCTTGAAGCTCCGGAATACAAGCGTCCTGCGAAACCGCGCGTCAAAAGTGCTGCAAAGCCCCTGAATCTTGTTAAACACTCCAATCTTCAGTCGGATTTCATAAGACTGCTGGAACAGTCTCCCGGACTGCGCTACCTGGGAGATGTTTTTCACAAGTACGATTATCAGGTGGGCACAAATACAGCAGTAGGACCTGGAGCAGACACGTCAGTGCTGAGGCTCAAAGGCGGTAAAAGGGCTGTGGCCCTTAATCTGGAAAGCAATGGACGGCTATGCTACCTGAATCCGTTTGAAGGCACCAAAGCGGTCCTCTCAGAAGCTGTGATCAACCAGGCCTGCATGGGAGCATCTCCGCTTGGCCTCACTAATTGCCTTAACTTCGGCTCTCCAGAGAAGCCTGAAATCATGTGGGAATTCGCGGAAGTCATCAGAGGTATGCGGGACACCTGCAATTTTTTCAAAATCCCCGTAACTGGCGGCAATGTGAGTTTTTATAACGACTATTCAGAAAACTCCATCTATCCGACCCCGGTTTTCGGCCTGGCCGGTCTGATCAATGACTGCAGTGTCCTGCCTGTGATACAAGAGGGTTACCTTTATCTTGCCGGTGAAAGTTCGTCACTGGCAGGTTCCGCTTTTCTGAAATGCTTTCCACAACCGGATCCTGATTTCCAGGTGGATCTGGAAAAAATCCAGAATCTGCAGAAATTCATTCTCTCGTCTTATGACAAAGGACTGCTCACTGCTGCGCATGACATCGCTGAAGGCGGGTTGTTTTTCTCTCTGCTGGAATCTGTGGCCCTGCGAAAAAAAATCGGAGTGGACATTACCTTGCCCGAAGGTTTCTCTGTCTGCGATATTTATGCCGAACTGCCTGGAAAGGCTTTACTCATAGTAAAGCCTGATAAGCGTAAATCTTTCGAAAAAGCAGCCGGATCTGTTGACTTTCCGGTCAATCTGATCGGAAAAGTCGTGGGAAAAGAACAGTTTTCGATCAACGGAGAAAAATGGGATTTCAGGAGATTGAAAGATCTCTATTTCAGAAAATGCCCGAGGTTGAAATGCTTTTTGACAAAATGAGCGAAGAGTGCGGGGTTTTCGGTTATCATTCAGCGACGCCGGACGCTTCGATTGCCAGTCTGATCTTTTACGGTCTGTTCGCGCTGCAGCACCGAGGCCAGGAAAGCTGCGGAATCGCCGTGAATCGGGACAGAAAACTAATCCTCAGTAAAAAAATGGGACTGGTGGCTCATTCCTTTAATGCAGCTGAACTTTCTGGTTTGAACGGCAGGATGGGGATTGGTCATGTGCGCTATTCAACAGCCGGAGATTCGGAAATTGCCAATGCCCAGCCTCTCTGTGCCGAGATCGGAAAATCATATACCGATTTCATCGCCCTCGGCCATAACGGCAACCTCACCAATGCGGCGGAACTGAAGGATGAGCTGAAGAACAGCGGCTCCACGTTCCATTCCACTACAGACAGCGAAGTGATTTTGACCCTGATCGCACGAGCCAGGGAAAACGACCTGATCGGAGATCTTAAATCCTCTCTGGCCAGGCTGAAAGGTGCTTTCTCCCTCGTCATCCTCACCAGCGACTGCCTGATAGGCGTACGGGATCCATATGGAGTACGTCCGCTGGTGCTTGGAAAACAGGGTCAAGACTGGGTGCTGGCCTCTGAAACCTGCGCCCTGGACATCATCAAGGCCGAATTTGTGCGCGAACTCTCCCCTGGAGAAATTCTGATCATCGATAAAAACGGCCTGAAAAGCGAATTTCTTCCTCCTGTTAATGTCAAGAAGCAGTGCGTGTTCGAGCTGATCTATTTTTCACGGCCTGACAGCTATCATTTCGGTACCAATGTCCATATCGCCCGGGAACGGATGGGGGCTGCACTGGCGAGGCAGGACAACGGACTTCAAGCGGATTACGTTATAGCCATACCTGACTCGGGCGTAGCGGCATCCCTTGGTTACGGACAGGAATCAGGTATCACCTATGAACGGGGATTCACCAGAAACCACTATATCGGCAGGAGTTTCATCCACCCCTTCCAGGACCAGCGGGAAATGGTAGTCAAAGTCAAACTGAATCCTGTTTATCCCATTGTCAATAAACATGACCTTGTAGTGATCGACGATTCACTGGTGCGCGGTACCACCTGCCGGCAGATCGTAAAAATTCTGAGGGACTTCGGCTGCGGAAAAGTGCATCTCCGTTTCGCCTCTCCACCGATCAGGCACTCCTGTGTCTATGGGATCGACACCCCGCACAGAGAGAAACTCCTGGCAGCCAACATGGATCTGGAAGGTATCAGAGAATTCGTCGGAGCGGACAGCGTCAAATACCTGAGCCTGGAAAATCTGAAAAGCTGCCTGGCCCAGCCCGACGATTTCTGTTACGCCTGCTTTGATGGGAAGTACTTTTAGTGTCAGTTAAAACTGAGCTGCTGCGAAGTTTTTACTGACACTTATCCCCGGAGTCCTTTTGTATACTGCAAAAGGACGGAGTGGGATTAACCCCCGGAACCCTTCATGTAATGCTTCAGCATTGCGTCGATGATTTCGCGGTTCTCGTGATTTGGTTCGTTTTTCGCCAGCTGCTGGAAAATGAATACCAGCGTAGAATTGTGGAAATTGCCCATCCTTTTGATCGCCACTCTGCGGGCCAGCGAATCCGGATGCTTCTTGGCGATCTCAGCCAGCACGAAAATCATTTCCTCGCCGCATTCATCGCAGAGTTTGGTAACTACATACAAGGGAGATCTGAAGGCTTCTTCGATCAGCCGTTTGCCCACATCCCGTGTTTTCTGAGTAGTGGCGGATAAGAGCTGAGAGGCCGTGCTGCGGCTGCAGACCGAATAATTGACGGTCCGGTGCGTGATCATCTCTATCTGGTCTCTGAGCGTGAGATTCAAGGGGTCGCTGGTAAGAATCTCGATTTCATTTCCTGTTGCATCGAGAACGAAAATCTTGTTCTGTTTGGCAAAGATTGAAGTCAATCCCGACTGGTCCTCAGGGATACTCTCCTGTTCCAGGCGTTTTTTAGCTTCTTCCAGAGAGTGGTAGCGGATTTTAAGCTGCTCGGCCAGTGTCTGGTACAGCACTTCCTCGTCAATGAAACCTTTGCGCACCAGGAGCTCCCCGATGAATTCCTTGGTTTCAGCCTGTGCCTGCAGGCACTCCATCAGCTGGTCCTCTGTGATCAGATGTTTGTCCACCAGAATCTGGCCAAGCCTCTTTTTTTGAATAAATTCAGATATGAAGTCAGTCATTCCATCTCCAAGTCGAATCCGGAATCTTAAATGTTGCAGATTCCCGTCTTGATATATAATATATGTTATACAACATTTCGGCAAATTGATGAAAAATCCCAGATTATGAGTCTTTATCAGAAATACAGGCCACGGAAATTTTCCGAACTTGTCGGGCAGAACCACGTAACAGGCGTCCTGAAAAACTCGCTGAAAACGGGAAAGCTCACCCATGCCTATCTTTTCTGCGGCCCAAGGGGCAGCGGAAAAACCTCCACAGCCAGGATACTCACCAAAGCCATCAATTGCCTGTCTCCCATCGATTTTGAACCCTGTCTATCATGCTCCAACTGTCGTTCGATCGAACAGGGTACTTTCGTGGATTTGTTCGAAATCGACGCGGCCAGCAACCGCAAGGTGGAAGACATCAGGGACTTGAGGGAAAAAGTGATCTTCGCCCCCCAGTGCGGAAAGTACAAGGTGTACATTATCGACGAAGCCCACATGTTGACCAGGGAGGCTTTCAATGCCTTTCTCAAGATGCTGGAAGAGCCCCCCAGTCATACAATCTTCATTCTGGCCACCACTGAACCGGAAAAGCTTCTCCCTACGATCATTTCCAGGTGTCAGCGCCACAATTTCAGAAGAGCGAGCCTGCCGGAGATCGCCGGTCACCTCGAAAAAATCTGGCTGCTGGAAAAAAGCGAACGCGGTCTCGGTGAAATTGAATCTTCTGCCTTCATGACAATCGCCAGACTGTCTGACGGTGCCTTGCGCGACTCTCTCTGCCTGCTTGAACAGCTTACCCTGCTGCCTAAAGATAAGATTACAAGCCCTGACCTTGATCTTCTGTTCGGATTGCTCCCTTCCGAGACCTGTCAGATGATAGTAGAGCTTCTTTCCAAAAAGAATTACCCGGACCTCGACAACCTGGTCAATCGAGTGCTGGACGGCGGCACATCGGTCAATTTTCTGATCCAGGAACTGATCACCCATCTGAAAGAGAAAATCCTCTCTGCTGAAGCCGATTCCCAGCTCCTGGTCTATCTGCTGGAAAATCTGATCTGGAGTCTGGAAAAGCTCCGCTGGCACCCTTTTCCCCGCCAGGTGCTGGATCTTGTGTTTATGAAAACTCTTTTCCAGGGGGGTTATTCCAGGGAGCAGAGAGCCTCCCCTGAACCCGCATTAAGGCGCAGTTCTGAGACCACCATCATTAAGCCTCCTGCTCAGCCGGTGTCACCGCCGACTCCGTCTGTTTTGGAAGACAAAAAAATCGACACTCTCATTTTCCAGTTGTCCAACTCTCACCCCGGGCTCGCAGCAATCCTTAGAAACGCCAAAGTCAAACTCTGGTCGCCCGAAAAACTTTCTCTTTCGTTCTTCACTCCTTTTGAATTCAAGTTCGCAAGCCTTCAGGACCAGAAAAAGATCATTCTGGAAGTGCTTAGTAAACACTTCAACGAAAAGCCTGACCTGGACATATCGCTCGATAAGCCTGCCTCCAGAGCTGACAATCTCCCCCCGCAGGTGAAGAAGCTTCAGGAAATGTTCGGGGCTGAAATCATAGATATTATCAACAATTAGAACATCCGCTACTGCAACAGGTTTATAAGTTCAAATGATTTTAAGTTTATAAGTTCGAAGAAGATTTGTTTTTTAAACCTCCCCCGGTATAAAATTTATTAACTTACTAACTTACCAACTTACCAACTTACAAACCTCTTAATGTTTTGTAAGAATTTTATGCAGGAGTGATTTATGTCCAAAGGACCTTTTTTCGGCGGTGGACAGATGGGTAACCTGATGAAGGAAGCCCAGAAAATGCAGAAAAAAATGCTGGAAATGCAGGAAGAGCTGGAAAACAAGGAAATCGAAGGCACAAGCGGCGGAGAGACCGTAAAAGTCAAGCTTAACGGCAAAGGCGTGCTGATTGGAATCTCAATCGCACCGGATGCGATCGATCCTGAGGACCCGGAGATGCTGCAGGATCTGATCCTGGCCGCTTACAATGACGCCCACAACAAGGTCGAGGAACTTTCCAAGGACGAGATGTCCAAGATTTCCGGCGGACTGCCCATTCCCGGCCTTTTCTGAGCCATGGAAATCAGGCTTCCCAAAAATCTCATGCTGCTGCAGGAATTCATCGGAAACTTCCCTGGGGTGGGTTCCCGCAGCGCTCAGAAGATCCTGGTGCATCTGCTCAAACTTCCTGCAGGTGAACTGCAGAAATTCGCAGGTCTTTTATCTGGAATCGACGGAACAATCCGCTACTGCGGACAATGTCATTTTTTTCTCTCTGATTCTCTCTGCCCATTCTGCCATAATGACTCGCGCGACAAAAGCCTCCTCTGCGTTGTGGAACAGTTCAGCGACATCCTGGGGATTGAGAAAACCGGAAACTATCAGGGCCTGTACCACATACTTGGAGGAGTGATCGCTCCACTCAGGGGCATCGGCATAGAAAAACTCCATCTCAATACTCTGACAGAGAGGACCAGGCACGGCACCAAAGAAGTGATTCTGGCTCTCAACCCTGAGACCGAAGGAGAAGTGACCATGCATTTCCTGACCGGGTTGCTCAAGAAGGAATCGTCTGATTTAATAGTATCCAGACTGGCTTTCGGACTTCCGGTTGGAGCGAATCTTGAATATTGTGACACCCGGACATTGTCAGAAGCTCTTAATAACAGAAAAACGATCTAGGAGGAGTAAAAGTGAAAAAGGAGAACTGGACCAGCAAAGCGGGGGTAATTCTGGCTGTGGCCGGGAGCGCGGTTGGACTGGGAAACTTCCTGCGATTCCCGCAGCAGGCTGCCCAGAACGGGGGCGGAGCCTTCATGATCCCGTATTTCATTGCGCTGTTGCTTTTAGGCATACCACTGATGTGGGTGGAATGGTCCTTCGGCAGAATGGGAGCAGAGCATGATCAGCATACTCTGCCAGAGATCTTCCAGAGCCTGCTGAAAAAACCGTTTTACAAATACCTGGGGGTTCTCGGCCTCTTCATCCCCTATGTAATTTTCGTCTACTATACTTACATCGAGTCCTGGTGCCTCGGTTACGCCGTGTTTTCAGCGAGCGGAAAATATTTCACAGTCCCGCAGAGCCAGATCGGCAATTTCTTCGGGAATTACCTGGGCATACAGGGCGGAGAATGGTTTTCCGGTTTTTTCGTAGCCATCACCTTTTTTCTGATCACAATGGCGCTCAACCTCTACTTTCTCTATGGAGGAATCACGGGCGGGATTGAGAAGCTCTGCAATTTCGCAATGCCTGTCCTGTTCGTGCTTGGCTTTGTGATGATGTTCAAGATCTTTTCCCTGCCCAACATTTCCCTGGGCATGGGATTCCTCTGGAATCCGCGTTTCGAAGTCCTTTCAAACCCCAAAGTCTGGCTGGCTGCGGCAGGCCAGATTTTCTTCACTCTGTCAGTAGGTTCAGGCATCATCCAGACTTACGCATCCTATCTCAAGAAGAACGACGATATCGCCTTATCCGGCCTGACCAGCAGTTTTCTCAACGAATTCGCTGAAGTGATCATGGGCGGCACGATCGCCATCCCGGCCGCTGTGGTATTTTTCGGCGCAGCAATGACTGCAGAGATCGCCCAGAAAGGCACTGTCAGCCTAGGTTTCAACACCCTGCCCCTGATTTTTCAGCAGTTCGGCTATGGCTGGTGCAAATTCTTCGGTTTCATCTGGTTCGTGCTTTTATTCCTGGCAGCCATCACATCCTCGGTTTCCCTTGCACAGCCGATGTTCGCCTTTATCCAGAAACGCCTCAATCTCAGCAAGGGAAAAGCAGTGGCAGTTTTCGGCCTGTCCTCGATCGTCTACTGCCTGCCAGTGATCCTCTGGTTTGATAAGGGTTTCATGGACGAAATGGACTTCTGGGGCGGGACCTTCCTGCTGGTGGTACTGGCATTCATAGAACTGATAATTTATGGCTGGGTGATCGGAGGGCAGAAAGGCTTTGACGAGATCAACAGGGCTGGGAAAATCCGGGTTCCAAAAATTTATCGCTACATCATCCAGTACATTGCTCCAGTCTACATCGGTGCGATCCTGCTGAGCTTCATCTTCATAAATCTGCCTGATGTGCTCAAGGCCAGCTCGCCGCATATCCTGCTGTCAAGAGGGATCATGGTGGTGCTGTTCTGCCTGATGTGCCTGCTTGTGAAGTATACCGTCAAGGAGGATGAATAACATGGAACTGACTTTAGGCGGATATCTGATGCTCGGGATTTCCTGGGGAATCATTTTCATCGGGGTCGTGATCCTGGTGAAGAAGAGTTTCTTCGAATAACCGGCTCCAATGTGTGAGGACCGATAGATTCACAAGTCTATCTGGTCGATACGCTTCAGGCCCCTGCGGTTGAGCACGATCCTAAAGCACTGTAGACGGTCGGTTATGCCTGAGTGCAGATGTGTGACCAGATGCACGTGATATAGTTTTTCACCCTTCTCGCAGGTGTATGCGCCATTGTTTACCGCAAACACTGGTACATCCGGCTCGTCCATGTTGCTGAGGAATTCCTTGAAGTTCAGCCTGGTGATATCTATGATTCCGGAAACTCCATCGTACAGCTTAGAAATTTCACCGGTGTCGAGCCTGATTTTTTTCTTGTAAAGAATGATGTTTTCCCCACTCAGCTCGCGTTCCAGTTGATAAAAGTCATTCTGCTCTGTAAATTGTGCGATTTTTTTCGGAAGGTCGTGCCTGAGCTGATAACGGATGTATTCCCTGCATACTCCCACAGCTTTCTCAGCACCTGGTACTGATATCATGATCTTGTGGTCATAATAATGGCGGCTCAAGATGTTCCTGAAATAGTCCTGACCCAGCACCTTGATACGATCCTTGAACATATAAGCAATGATGCCGGCCACGAGCATAGGGAATGAGAAATTTCCATAGCGAAGGTTGAAGTAATAAGCTACTGCTGTGGCAAAGATCATTGAGATTCCAGCTGAAAGAGCAAAAAGCAGATGCTCCAGCTTTTTGCTTTCCTCGTTCACGCTTACGTTCAGAAAAAGTACGCTGGAGACGAATTTCTTAAGTATCCTTTTTCTGAATACATAGGACTCATTTGTGCCATTCTCTCCATCTTTATGGTGGAGGAGCTTTTCCCTCGCGCTGTTGTTCTCGGCAATCAGATTCAGAAGTTCTGCATTCAGGTCAGGCTCGTCGTGGATGTTGAGCTTTTTATTCAGTATTTCCAGGATATCGAAGCAGCTTTCATTGACAAACATGTTAACAGCCTCTTCCAGCCAGAGAAATTCACTCTGCAGGTCCCTGGGAATCTGAGGAATACAGACCAGAGTCCAGATCTTTTCCAGGCCGGCTATCACTTCCTTCGAAGAAGAGATGAAATCACCTATCAGCCGCTCTCTGTCTCTGCGTGTGATGCCATTGTCCCTGATGAAGGTGGTCAAGTCCCGCAATGTACTTCTGGTGATCGAGCCGAACATCTTGAGTTCATGTTCATAGGCATTAACCACTTTTCTATCCCCCGCACAGCGGCCGAGAGATTCGACTATGGTTTTGAGCTTGCAAAGCGGGGAACCCTGGCTGCTGGAGATCAGATTTGAAACCGGTATTTTGGGATTCCTGAACCTGACGTAGTTCTTGATCCAATGGTAAATCTCACTTTTCGGATAAGCCCGCTCGTTAATGCCGAGGTTTTTGGGAATGAAGATGTAGTTTTCAATCCTGTATTCGCTTTCCCGGTCCTGCCCGTCCGGAAGATAAGCCATCTTCTGCTCTATGTGATATCTGTCGTGGATGTGCAGCCTGCATTCGATGTTGGCGGGATTGATCAATTCTAACAGACCTCAAATGATTTTAGGAATTCATTCTAATTCCTTCCCGGGTTTTTGACAATAGGCACAATTTCATTCTGGTTCGACATAAGGGGTGTTACAAAATCTGACAAAGGAAGATTTTGTTACAGCCCATTGTCCCCGGAGCGAAGCGAAGTGGGATTAAAAGCCCGTCCAGCGTCACATAACTGGCGCTGGTAACAACGTTTCAATTCCATTCTGGTTCGATTAAAAGTGCATTCTGTTAGGTACAGCTATTACAGGGTTAGACGTTTCAATTCCATTCTGGTTCGATTAAAAGAGGTACAGATATCGTGGATAATGTATTCCACATGTAGTTTCAATTCCATTCTGGTTCGATTAAAAGGGCTGCCGAAGCTAAGGGTGAGCAAGTTCAGTTCAGGTTTCAATTCCATTCTGGTTCGATTAAAAGGTAAGCTGATATATGAAATCCCTAATCTTTGATATGTTTCAATTCCATTCTGGTTCGATTAAAAGTCGGTCCCTGGCTCTGATGAACATGATTTATAACCTGTTTCAATTCCATTCTGGTTCGATTAAAAGTCAGGACGGCGAGATCATCACCTTGCACCAGAATTACGTTTCAATTCCATTCTGGTTCGATTAAAAGGCGAGTTTCAGCCGTGTCAAAGCAGATTTCTCCAGAGTTTCAATTCCATTCTGGTTCGATTAAAAGCCTTCCTGCAGGTGCGCAGGGATGGCCTTCGTTTACGTTTCAATTCCATTCTGGTTCGATTAAAAGGATGTGTCCGGCCTCAGGGGCAATGTGTCCGGCCTCGTTTCAATTCCATTCTGGTTCGATTAAAAGTGCGCCCGCGCGCGTGAAAGTTAATTTTGTCAAGGTTTCAATTCCATTCTGGTTCGATTAAAAGCCACGAACTTGTTGATCTCATCGTACCCGCTGGCCGGTTTCAATTCCATTCTGGTTCGATTAAAAGGAAAAAGGCATCTCAGTTTACGATGAGGATGAGGCAAGTTTCAATTCCATTCTGGTTCGATTAAAAGGTTCTACGCTCAGGCGAAGATGGCAGATCGTGGCTAGTTTCAATTCCATTCTGGTTCGATTAAAAGATCATGATCGACGACAAGGGGACTCGCGATTTTGTCGTTTCAATTCCATTCTGGTTCGATTAAAAGCAGAATAACCGCCTGCCCCGCCTTCCGCCTTTTTCGTTTCAATTCCATTCTGGTTCGATTAAAAGCCAGCTGTTTTCATTGCAGCCCTAACCTCTGCGAGCCTGTTTCAATTCCATTCTGGTTCGATTAAAAGGGATCAGCCCTCAGCCGCCCTGCGTCCAGGTGAGCGGTTTCAATTCCATTCTGGTTCGATTAAAAGTGCTGCAACCACAACTGGTACGACTCCGTTTCCAGGTTTCAATTCCATTCTGGTTCGATTAAAAGTTTCAGACGGTGATAAATACATCTCGGGCGTAAAACGTTTCAATTCCATTCTGGTTCGATTAAAAGCATGAATAACGGTTGCAAAAGGCCGCTCTGAATTTGTTTCAATTCCATTCTGGTTCGATTAAAAGAAATAGGGGGAAAGATGAACACCAGCGAAATTCTCGTTTCAATTCCATTCTGGTTCGATTAAAAGGAGTCGGTTTTTCCTCCTTGCGGCTTTTTGGTGCCGCGTTTCAATTCCATTCTGGTTCGATTAAAAGCAGAACCGCAGAAGTAATCCTAATAGCGTGGAGGCAGTTTCAATTCCATTCTGGTTCGATTAAAAGAATGAAAATCAATTATCCAAACATATTAAGTTCAGGTTTCAATTCCATTCTGGTTCGATTAAAAGTGTTTTCCCGGCTGCCATGCGCTTCGGTACGATCTGTTTCAATTCCATTCTGGTTCGATTAAAAGCTTCGAGCGGCACCTAATTTCATCCGCGAGATTGGTTTCAATTCCATTCTGGTTCGATTAAAAGCTAATTCCTTTGTCAAGCAGTCTGCACATAATGACGTTTCAATTCCATTCTGGTTCGATTAAAAGCTGCCGCCCCGCGGAAAGTGTTCCTGTTTCTACGCAGTTTCAATTCCATTCTGGTTCGATTAAAAGTTACATAGTAAAGAAGGGTAATGCTGTTGTTAATGCGTTTCAATTCCATTCTGGTTCGATTAAAAGTATAATATTAATATAGTTACAAGTGCCTATTCACTAGTTTCAATTCCATTCTGGTTCGATTAAAAGGTCATAGTTTCAATAATTGCACTGGACCTATCATCGTTTCAATTCCATTCTGGTTCGATTAAAAGGCCGATTTTGTGCCAGGATCCGATGAGTTTTTCATCGGATAGCTGGTCGCACCACTCCGAGATATAATGGAATGCAGACAAAATTCGGCGGATATTATTGTGGATCAACAAAATCAATTAATGTCAAAGACCATTGCCAGTCTGTCGCATCCCCATGGTTTTTGCTTTACCTGGGATCGACGATGTTTTTCAATCAATCCGGCTTTACACCAGATAGACTTAGAATATCACACATCTGCAGTCACTTCAAAGCAGATTATCTGTGGTGTTTTTCTCCACGCCAACAATTTCCCGCTCTGTATAACGCAGATCGCCAAGTTTGTAAATGATCACAGAATCCAGGCCTGGATTCATCTTTTTCCTGAGTTCGCTTTTCATCTCTTCCATTTTACCTTCAGTCATTTCACCTTCAAAGACAGAATTCTGAACCCAGGTAAGATAGCGCTTCATCAATTTATGGATTTTCTGAACGCGCTCTACTTCGACATCGTAAAAGAGGATTACATGCATAAATTCACCACCAGGCCTGGAAAGCCTTGTATTCAGCGTCCCCGACAATCGTTTTCTCTATTTTATAGCACTCCATCCTGATCAGCCTCCGATAGGATACATTGCGCTTCAGGTGGCGGTGCTTGATAGTAGTGGAAAGCCGCTCGTCATATTCACGAATGAAAATTTTTCTTCCGTTTTCCGAGAGATAGCAGCAGTTGGCGTCCTGATCAAAGTCTTTTTCAGACAGCATTCTGGTATTGATCAGCTTGAAGATTACATGATCAACAATTAATGGCTTGAAAACCTCGGAAATGTCTAGACTCAGGGAAAACCGGCGGTTCCCCGGCTCGTGCAGGTAACTGATAGTGGGATTCAGTTGAGTATGATAAATTTCCCCCAGCACAGTTGCGTACATCAGGGAATTACCGAAAGAGATCAGGGCATTCAGCATGTTGTCAGGCGGTCGCTTCACCCTTTTTTTATAAGGTTCAGGTAAGTCAAGAAAGTCATTGAAACTCTCATAATAACGATCCCTTATATGGCCTTCCCATGCCATTAGCTCCATGATGCAGGAGACTTCAGGGAGCTTGTTTTTGTACTTCTCGATTTCTTCGATGTGGCCTTCAAGGCCGGCACGCCGGTTCTGGTAATACTTAAGATTGCAGAGAATGTTGTGACTGGCACCGGTAATCAGCTCCCTCGCTATTTCCAGCCGCTTCTCCGGATTCTTGTATGCCTCGACCTGATTCACCAGCACGAATCCGGAATTCAGATATTCCCGGGGATAGTATGATCCGGAATAGTATCCGTAATAATTGAAGACATGCAGCGGTATCTTTTCCTGGGACAGGAAGTTCAGGAGTTTGGTATTCAAATCCATTTCCCCGAAAAGATAGAAAGCTTCCACATCTTCGATCGGCAGGTTCTTTTTCTCGCCGTTCTCGTATTCTAAGCAGATGGTATTGTCCTTTCTACGGATGCGCGAGTTTTTCAGCAGATAATAATTACGTTTCACCGACTTGCTCCTTATGCGAAACAGAATTCCTCATACGCGCATTTCCGGCAGATTTTCGAAACAAGAGTCGCGGGCGGATCTTGAGATTGCCGGACTTTTTCAACTTCCACCAGTTTCCGCTCAATTTCAGCTTCTTTTTCCGGTGTATACTCGATTTCCACCGTGCGTTTCTGCTTGGGGTAATTGATCACACCTTTATTGACTTCCACACCCTTTTTACGAAGGATGTAAACATAGTACAACACCTGCCAGACATGAGCATCTTCCATGGAGTCGCTTTTCTTCACCTCATGCACACCTTCCCCGTCCATGAAATCGATCTTCACCAGCCCATCGATCAGGATTTCCTTCTTTTCCCGCTGATAGGAATTTTCGTGGATCAGCTTTCCCATCAGCACTGCGTCCGATTCCCGCTCCATCTCGATGTCGTGGGAAAAGAGCCAGAGTTTCCGCTGGCAGATGTGGAAATAGTTGAACTCAGTAGCTGTGATGTCAGGGAGATTGCTGCTCATCTTCAGCCTGCCTTCATTGTTTTGTTACTTTTTCAAGGAACTGGCTGCAACCTTTTTCAGGATTTCGTTTTCCATTTTAATATCAGCGATCTCTTTAATCAATCTGGCTTTCTCGCGTTCCAGTTCAGTGGGCGATCTCTTCCTGCCGCTGAAAATTTCAGGATCAATTTCATACAATATAATCCATTTGCGGAGCGTGATCTGGCGAATGCCCAATTCTTCAGCCAGTTTTGCGATATCGCAGCCCGGCTCCAGCGCTCGGCGGACTGCGGAGAGTTTGAAGGAGAGGGAGTAAGGGTGCGTCAATTTTCTTTTCATGTATTATTCCTCAAAGAAGTTGATTATCATTGGACAAGCATATCCCTGTTCTTGAGTTGTAATGTTCCTTGCTGAGTTTCAAAAGACCAAAGCATGGTTCACTACTAACTACAGGCTTGCTGTCATCTTTCTTCAATCGGATCTGAACAACATGATCTGCCATTTTTTTTAACCGTTTATCGATTTCAATCAGCTTCAGTTTTTTCTTTTCAAAGTCATTGAATTTGATGGATTTCAATTCATTGAACAGGTTTTCAAGCTTTTCAAATTCAGTATCATCTTTTTTAACCGGGATGTAATAGCGAAATTCTTCACCAAAATCCTCGTCTATTAATCTGAATTTACCGACCTCTGAAAAACTTCCTTTTTTTATCTCAGCAACAAAATCAATTTCTCCATCGATGAAGCAAGAGCCATAGTGAACACCGAACAGAGTTTCTTTCCGGACATCGCTAAAGAACAATTTCTGCAATTCAAACAAGCCTGGTTCTTCATATTGGGTTTCACTCAGCTTCTGTTTACTGAAATTCAGAAATCTGGAATCTCTCCCTCTATATATCAGGTCTGCTCGACTTTTCTTGTTTTTTTGGAGTTCAAACAATACAAGCCTTCCAGGGATTTCGTTCGATCCATTCCGGTTGCACCTGCCTCCTGATTGTATAATACTTGGCATAGGACAGATATCACGGTATACAACTGGGAAATCAATATCTACACCAGCTTCAATCAGTTGGGTGGAAATCAAGATAATTTTTCTTTTCAACTTCCGGGACTTATTTGCTGCCAATAACTTCTTACAAATATTAATTTTCCGTTTTCTGTCAAAAGGCTTGAAATGCGTATTCAACAAAAAAACAAGAGTTGAAGGTTCTCTCTTCTTAGTCAATTCTGCAAATAACTCTTTCGAATCCTGGATTGTATTCAAGATCACTAATGTTGAAGAAAAGTCAGTTTCAATCATCACGGATAAGTCTGATGTTTCAATTGGATGAGGGGCTGACACTTGATATCTGTTGAAGATATCGTTTCCGAAGTATCCAAAATCAAGCAACTCCGGAGGAGTTGAATAATCCTTAAAAATGGCAGCTAAATCGTGTCGGTTGTTTTCGGGAAGTCTGAAGTTCGGCATAGTTGCGGTGGACAGAACAGCATATGAACCAAATTTTCTGCAGAAAGTGTCAAGGTATGCCACAAGAAAGCCATAGAGTCTCGGAGGGAGCGATTGGATCTCGTCGATCAAGAAAATTGATTTGGAAAAATTAGGCATTTTCAGCAGTGTTGCATTCCTGTTGCTCAACAGGGTTTCAAAAAACCTGACAAAGGTAGTAATAACAAACGGATAATCAAATGAGTCTTCCTTAAATTTGGCATCAAGAAGAGACTTTGAGTCAAACATCATATCGCCATCTGAATTTTCTTGTTGTTGTTGGAAATCCCGGTTCTCGGTTTTGGAGTCAATTCGTCTGATGTTACTTTCCAGCCCTTTGAAAATATCGAGGCAAACCTTTTCTACTTGCTCGGTAATGGATAAAAACGGAAGAATGTAGATAATCCGGTGATTACCTTGCTGTTTGATGATTTCACCTGCCAGTGATAACAGCATGGTCGTTTTACCTGAACCTGTCGGTGCAGTTAGAGAGAAAAGTCTGTGTCCATTCCCAAGTTTTTCATGGATACATGCTTTCGCTTTATTCCGCATTTCCTGCCTTAAAAGGTCCAGTTCCGAATTGTTTTTGAACTTGCTCAGATAACTTTCCAACGAATCGCTGAATTTAGTGCAATACACCTCCAGTTCTGATTTATCCAGTTGGTGATTACCAGCATCCGATTTATCTGCATTGATCAGACAGGAAAATGAAAACTGAGTATCAAGGTAGTTATCTACGGTCATTCCTCTTTTGCTCTCAATACCAGCATAGAGAACACTTGGCACTCTTTCAAGCAGGTCGCGATTGTTTCCAGATAAGGTCAATCTGACTTCCTTTAACTGAACATTAGTCTCAATTGCTTCTGCAATTACGTCACTGCCGCTATCCATAAAATTCAATAACTTCTGAATCTCATCTGTGTTTAAAATTCTTGAAAAATCCGGCAAGTCGCCATGATGATGCACAATAGCTGCTAAAATGGAGGCTATTTTTTCATGACTTCGAAATAAAGCCTGATTAGCAGCGCAGTATTTCAGAAAGTACAATCCTGATAGGAGAGAATGATTTGAATAACCGTTTGATCGAAAGCCTTTGATTTTCTTCTGAAAATTAGGATTAACTTTGCCGAAATCATGAAACAAGCCGGCGTATTCAGCAATTTCTAATGATGTAAAGTGCTTTATTTTTTCAAGAACGCCCAAAGTATGAAAGGATAGACTCTTATCGGGATGAGAAAGAAAATCATCTAAACAAGCCACCAGGCTTCACCATCTGAATGTTGATAATAATCGCCGGTTACCGAGATCTCACGATGCTCAGACGGATACACAACTTCAACATATTTTTCCGGAAGGTTCCAGAAATCATCATTCTGGAATGTCGGAATTTTTTCAAAGCCGATTCTGAATGTCCTGGTCTCATCCAAATTGAGAGTGTGTCTGGTGGAGACAAATCCCTTGGTCTTGAAAGCACCGCTTTTTTTATCTGTAAATTCCCCGTTTGCTTTGAAACTCAAGATGGCGGGGCAATTATGCAAACCAAGAACAGGAGTAAACATGGCGCGTGATTCAACAACGAATCGCGTGAATTCAATGAACTCTTTTTTTGACCGGTCATTTTTTAGACATACTGCAACCTCAAATCCGGGATTTTTAAGAAGTTCCATATATTTAGGAGCTTTCTCAAACAAATTCACCGCTTTTCTCATCGTGAATCCCCAGGATTCTTTTTTTACCGGATTGACAACCTTCACGCCATAGAGCAAATCTTCGCTCAATTGAGGAAACAAAGGCTTCATTACATCCCTGTCTTTCCCTAAGACAGCTCCGATCAACCCAATCAGAGCTGTTTTGGTAATGAAATCATGGGTCAGGGGATTGTTATTGGTTTCAGGCTTTTTGAAATGCCCCCAATTGCCGGAAACCGATAAAATCAAATCCTTCATGGCACGCTCTTGAAAACAATCTTCGAAAAGTCCATTTTCTCTAATTTATTTTTCCCCTTTGTAATTGATGTAATTGAACTTGAAATTACATCAATATCCGAATACCAGCGGACTTTTTCGACTTTCTGGTCTTCAATTATTTTTTCGAATTCTGCGAAATTGAAGGTGTAATCTGCAATACTCCTCAACTGTTCGTCTGTTTTATCGTTTAATGGGGTATGCGTGATTTTCCGATCCATGCCGTAGATTTTGCTTGTTGGGTCAGCATAGATGACCTGAATCAGAAGCGGAGAATTCTGATTTGATTTTGTGCGCGTATTGGCGGAATTGATGCTTTCCCAGAGCGCTTTGAACATGATGTTCACGTCTTCATCAGACAAGTCAGTATGTTTTGCGGAATAGGGATTGGTCCAGCCGTGGATTTGGTTGATGCTGTATGGGACAACGGTGGTAGTACCGATTGTTCCTTGCTCATTTTTAATCGCAGATGGGAACACACAAGTATTTTGATGCGGTCTTAATTCTGTTGTATTGAGTGATGGATTTAGAAGAGCAAATTGTATTGGTCCTGTAATATTGGCTGCATCACCTTCTTCAGTAGATATCCCACCAAATAGTCGGACATCAATGCATTTTTTTAAAACATCCGCTGATTTCTTTAATTCTGGGTATTTTTTCTTCAAAGATTTAATCCGCGCCGCTGAACCTGATTCTTTTCCGTCTTTCGATGCTTCAGATTTATCTAATAACACATAGATTTCCTGGTCTTTTTCGTGAAGATAGTTTCTAATAAATCTTTTGATTCTAACATCACTTACCAGTACTTTTTTCGACTCATTATCATAGCGCTGCTCACCAGTGAAGGGATCTCCATTGGGAATAGAGTATGTGCTTTCGTAAAGAAAAAGTAGCTCCGATTTTTTGCTGATAACCCGATTGTCTGAATTGCTCATTTAATTCCTCCCTTAATTATTCGAATCTGTCAAAGAATCCGTAATCTGGTTTTGTTTCCCTGAAAAAGGGGCAAAATAGCTCTCGAAAAAACCAAAGGCGCACTCATTTTTATTATATTTTTCAGTGCGGTTTTTTATTTTTTCAGTCAATTCCAGAGAGGTGGTTCTGACGTTTTCAAAATTCTTCTCATGCATTACCAGTTTTTCTTCAATAAATGTTTTGAATTTCAGAAGATCACTAATTGATGCAATCCTCCTTGTTAAGTTTCCGACGTAACTCTTTTCAAATGATTTTATTGGAGTTTCATGCCCGGCAAAATTTTGAGCCAGTTTACCAAGAAGAACACCCAGTTTGTAACTTTGAGATTCAACGATTTTCATAAAATTTCCCCCTTTTACTTTGCTGTTCTGGATGAATGTGAGAAAAATGAAATCATACTTCAACCGATGATAAGTCCAAAATGCCTGATTTTCTTCCGCTGATCGTATGCTTTTTTCAATCACGGAAATCAGTGCGGGAAGAAGTAACTGATCGTGATAATAAGTATCGGAATAAATCAATGGTAGCGTTTTAAAAAGGTGGCTCTGATATTTTTTCACTGCATCTGTGCCGTCATTAAGAATTCTGTAAAATGCTTTTGTGACTGAGAACGGCGTGGATTCAGCTTTGAGTTCCCTGCTTCTTTTTTCTTCCAACTCCACTTTGACACTGCGAATTTTTTCACGAATAAATCTAAGGTGGCTTTTTTGAAGACCAGAAAGTTCAATCATGTCGATATCTGGTGTTGTTTGCCCTCCTTTTTTGCTAAATATCATATCGAATTTGACTATGTGCTCGATTGTATTTTCCAGCAAAGGAGAGAATAATTCATCGAATTCAACCGAGGAGTTTTTAGCATTTACATTTTCTTCCAGAGTTTCCACTTCATTTTCAGATGCTTTTGTAAAGAAATTTTCATAATCAATTGATTTCAGGCCATCTCCTTTGGGAAGGACGACAATCTTTATATCTGTTTTAGGTATACTGATCAGAGCTTTTTTTGAGTAATCAACAGCATAAATCAAACTCAAAATATCATCAAAACTATTGAAGCACTTGTTTCGATAACGACCGGTAGCGCTGAAATAGGGAAATTGTAAATCTTTTTCAGGAGAACTCAATGTTTTATACAGATATTTTTTTAGCATGTATTGGTTTGTAGCCTGGTCTTTTTCTGCAAATTCCTCCAGAAGCTTAGTATTGATGGAAATAAATTCGTGATCGAATTCATACCAGTGTTTTCCGTTAAAATCGAAGTGGATAAAAATATCACCTGATAAGAAATTCGCGAGTCTCAACTGAGAAATCGGGTCTTTTTCTATTTGATCCCATTGAGGGTTCTCATTATCCAATACCTGCTTAAACAATTTTTTCGAACCTTTATTTCCGCTGAAGTTTTTATAAACAAATTTTGAAGCATAAAATATTAAATTATCTTCTGAAAAAAGAAATTTACTGAATGTGATAGGAGAGTTAATTTTATCCTGCAAAAAATCTGCAATACCACCATGGTAGCGTAACATTCGCTCGATATAATCGATACTCTCTTCTAAAGAGATGTGAAAAGACGATACCATCGATTTTGCTTTGATATTCCCGTATTGTTTGATAAAAATATTTTCAATTTCCTTACAATCTTCATTTCCTCTGTAAAAAGAAGAAACTCGATATCCTTTAGACTTGTTATCCAGATCCGCCATCCTGTAATAGCCGCCTTCTTCCTGCAATCCCTTTTTTATAGAGGTAGAATAAAAAATGTCACCAAATACATACTTTACAAGACCATCCGAATCCGAGGTTTTATACTTCAGATAAAACAACTTGTCTCTGATAATATTTTCATCCGTAATTTCTTTTACATTGTCAAAATCAAAAACACATTTGTCACCATTGAAAACTACAGGTATGGACAGCCTTAAAATTTTCTGTTTATCCGTATCTTGTGGGCACGGAACTACATAGCGGTGATGTTTCAATCCGTCCGGCGATTCTCGAAAAGCCTTGCCTATCTGAAGAACTGTATCAAGCATGGTTTATTTCCTTTCCGTATCCACAAACGGATTCCCAGTCCATTTTAATTCATTCATTCCGATTCTCCCTTTTCCTATTTAACTCATCTTTACGGGTGAGAGTGGTGCTGCGGATTCGGATGTCTCAATGCCAGATCAGTTTCAGAAATGAAAGAGGAAATCGCCGTATATACTGTTTCAGGGTCAGTATTGATCGGTTTCTTGCCAATTTTCTTGCCGTGCGCAACCCAATCCCGGTAATCTTTGATTTGAAGCATTTTGGAATTTGTACCGGGGGTCATGCATTTGAAAAAATGAATCACATCTTTATTTTTCCACCATTCAATTTCCTTTTCCACATATTCATACAGCCTGGCACCGAAATCTGCTGGTAAAATCGTTTTTAAAACTCCCATCTGGTTTAAGACCAGGTCATGCATCCATGTTTCAAATACAGAAAACATGGATAAGATAATCAGATCGTCAAGCTCATTTCGTGTTTCTAACGAATTTGTATTATACTCTCCATCCGTTTGCACTTCGAAAATTGTTCCTTTTAACAACCGACTCTGAGCTGGGGATTTATAACCCCTACCTGTAACTTTAAGGCTGTCTCGTAAAATAGTGTAATGCATGTATATTTTATCAATATCCGGTTGGCTCATTTGGCATTCTCCAGCAGATCGATGAACAGATCTTTGTCAAGAGGAGGGTGTTTTCGACGTTGTGGATTGTCTATCCAATACCATCCTTCAACAGTCTCTTCAGTGAGTGGCCATTCTGTTTTGTCTATAATACCTTTGCCGTCAGAGATTGTTCTTTCGAGCTTGGCACCGTTAGGTTTAAGATATACAAACATTTCCCTTCCCATGACACTCACAAGATCGACACGGCCAGAAGCACCTATGAGCCAGATGCCATACGGTTCTAAACGTGCCATTTCCTGATTGTCAGCGTCGAAAATGCGGAGTTCCTTTGTATCATATGGCCCGCTTTGGTTCTCGTGGTTTGTCCTCTCATAAACTTTCCACTTTATTCCCACTTCATCCAGCCATTTGGCTACATTTTCAAACAACATATCCAGGCGTGAATTAAAAAGACCAATCTTTTCTCCCGCATCTTTAACCATCATTTACCTCCATAAAAAAACTCTGTCCCAGATTTAAAGCATGTCATAAAACATCTTGGACAACAAACAGAAATGGTTGGAATTCGTGATTGAGCAAAACCCCGCCGGGGGCCCGAAAGCTGATCCGACGGGGAGCAAGTCACTAATTAAATTATAACTCCCGGCAAGGTATAAGGCAAGACACGACCGGCGTACCTCTCTTAGCAACGGCACATTCATCGAACTGCCTCCACCATTCCGAAACCCATGCTGCCCTTTTCGCCGAAGCCGGCTTCATAGCCGAGTTCCAGCAGCTTCGGACTTCCAGTGACTGTAAATGGAGCGAAATAGCCTGCGATTTTAGCTTTTTTGAAGGCAATGGTCTTCATGACTTTTCCGGCATGTCGATTCATATAGTCATTGTCGATTCTGACTTCAAATGCGCTGTCCCTCAGCTTTTTTCCGTGCACGAGCTCGTATTTCCGCATCAGATTATGCTTGATGGCGTCTGAAAATCCTTCTTCCCAGGGCCGCAGGTAATGGGGAAGGCCATTGTCTCCACTGACGCTAACAGTAGCGGGGGATAAACAGACGAACTTCATTTTCCGGGTGAATTTCGGGTTTTCAAGCGTTTCCACAGACTCGATCCTGAATCGCCCCCTGCCGGTCGAAGGTCCGATTTCCAGGTTTGCGCCTCTGCTGAACAGGCCGTTTACCAGATGCTGGACGAATGGCATCACCGGCGAAGACAGCAGGAGCGTGACCGGACCTGTAAAAGAAATCAGAGCGCCTGTAATCGTGTGGTGCCCACGGAGCATGGAATAGGTGAAAAGCTTGAATCCCTTCCGGCTACCGGACAACCTGTAGCCGTAATCATGCAAAAAAGCGGAAAATTCCTGCGAGGATGCGGCCAGGAACCTGTAAATCATGGCAGTGATGAAGTAATTATAATTAATGGGGATGGATGCTGGAATCAAAGTCGATAAAGTTAACTTTATTCTCATTATTTCTGCCTGTTCTAAGTAAAGTTTAATTCTTTTTCTCCAAAAATTCAACCTGACATAATTTAGCAGAGGACGTGCCAAAAATGATAAAGACATCAACCATGCCTATTTTTAGTTTAAAATTGAAAACATTTATGTGTGATCATCATTTTGTGATGATCAGATAATGATCGTTTTGTGACGGGGGCAGATCTTAAAACCATTTCAGCTGCACTAGGCCCTGTCAGGGGTTGAGAGGGTAGCTCCAGACCTTGGGTAAAGACGCAGCGACTTCTTTAATCAGATAAACATTTCTATTATCAAACATGTGTAAGAACGCTCTGTGTCAGAAGCACAATCCCTGCACTCCCCGCAAGGGGGTGCAGGGGGACAAAGTCCCCATGCTGGGCGGGTTCCCTAAGGGAGGGTCGAAGATCCTCCCTCATATGGATGACCTGCCTGTCAAGAGGAAACAACTTTCAAAACCTGTTTATGAGTTCCGTGAACTTTCAACCTCATATTCGCGTGCTGGTTAACGCAGTAAGCTCAGTCCGAATGTGA
>JAQTZZ010000031.1:38823-48190 GCA_028687545.1 Candidatus Wallbacteria bacterium | reverse complement strand
CTTCCGTTCCAGACCTGGCTTCCTGACGCAGGCGTGGCACCGTCGCCGGTTACCGCACTGCTGCACGCTGCAGTACTGGTCAAGATCGGTGTTTACGTTTTTGCAAGGCTTTTCATCGTCACCCTCATCCTGAGCGCTTTCTGGCAGTCGGCGATCCTTTTCATCGTGGGGCTGAGCGCTCTCATTTCGGCAGGAGCGGCAATGATTGAAACCGATATGAAACGCATCATTGCATATTCCACTATCAGTCAGATCGGATTTATCTTTCTCGGACTTGCAGCAGGCAATGAACTGGCGATCGCCGGAGGACTGCTCTATATCCTGATGCACGGCCTCGCCAAGGCCGGCCTCTTCCTCTGCGCAGGCATAGTAGAGCACAGCGCAAAGACAAAGGATATCACTAAAATGGGCGGACTTTTCCAGCAGATGCCGATCACCGCATTTTCTTTTTTATTCTGTTCCCTATCTGTAATGGGAATTCCTCCCTTCGGAGGATTCTGGAGTAAATATATGGTACTGACTGGAGCAGCGCAGGAACACATCTATGTTTCCCTGATGTTTCTTTTCGGAGCTGTCATGACTATCATTTACCTCTTC
The DNA here is from genome assembly GCA_028687545.1 of Candidatus Wallbacteria bacterium. NCBI lineage: Bacteria > Candidatus Walliibacteriota > Candidatus Wallbacteria bacterium. The sequence continues at coordinate 47,593 of JAQTZZ010000031.1, read as the reverse complement.
AGAATATTCAGACTTATTTTCCTGGGTGAATCCAAACTGGAGCATCCGCATCATGAAGGCACATCGATCATGGTGTTCTGCGTCGCCCTGCTTGCCGTTCTCTCCCTCGCGGGCGGCATTCTGGTTAATTATCCGGGCTGGCTTGTACAGTCCGCAGTAATCCAAATGCTGGTGATTGCAAAATGAACTTCAATCATATGCTTGTCTATTTTATAACCGCTCCGATTCTGGCCGGAATCATACTGTTCTTCACCGGACGACTATATGATAAGGTCAAGATAGCAGTGAGCCTGGCGATAACGGGCGCCTGCCTGGTGATGGCCGTCAAACTCTTTGGCAGCGAACTCCGGCTGGATGTCCCATGGGCCGGTTATGGCATCGATTTTTCGCTGCGCCTTTATCAGTTCAGCGGATTCATCCTGATCGGCGCTTCCTTCTTCGCCTTCCTCGTCACGCTTTATTCCAGTGTTTTCATGAGCGGAAAAAACAGTCTGAATCATTTTTATTCCTATCTTCTGATCTCTGTCGGTTTTATTAACGGTGCGGTTCTGTCGGACAACCTGATCCTGTTGCTCTTTTTCTGGGAAGGCTTACTCTGCACATTGCTCGGGATGATCGCGATCGGGAGTAAAAACGCTTTTCCGACGGCCATCAAAGCCTTTATCATTGTCGGTGTTTCAGACCTCTGCCTGATGCTGGGTATCGGTCTGGCAGGTCATCTCGCCGGTACTTTCACCATTTCCAAAATTCATCTTACCACAGAAGGACTTGGTGCTTTAACATTCATTTTTCTGATGATCGGCGCAATTTCCAAGGCAGGCGCGATGCCCTTCCACAGCTGGATCCCGGACGCAGCCATCGAAGCTCCCCTGCCCTTCATGGCCCTTTTCCCCGCGGCATTCGAAAAGCTGCTCGGCATTTATTTCCTGGCCAGGATCACTCTTGACATGTTCAATCTGCAGGAGCAGTCCTGGCTCAGCACTCTTCTCATGACACTGGGTGTGCTGACCATCCTGTTCGCGGTCCTGATGGCCCTCATTCAGAAGGATTACAAGCGCCTCCTCTCTTTCCATGCGATCAGTCAGGTCGGATACATGGTTCTGGGGATCGGAACATGTGTCCCTGCAGGGATTGTCGGTGGTCTTTTCCATATGATCAACCATGCATTGTATAAAAGCTGCCTGTTCCTTACAGGTGGTGCGGTCGAGCTCCAGGCCGGAACCACTGACCTGAAAAAACTCGGGAACCTGCGCTCCAGGATGCCGATAACATTCACCTGCTTTGTGATCGCAGCAGCAGCCATCTCGGGCGTACCTCCTTTCAACGGATTTTTTTCCAAAGAACTGGTATACGACGGAGCGCTCGAACGCGGTTTTATCTATTATTTCGGCGCTTTGCTTGGCTCATTCCTCACTGCCGCATCCTTTTTAAAACTCGGGCATGCGGCATATTTCGGCAAATCCGGTGAAACCCTGGAAAAGACCAAGGAAGCCCCCTGGCAGATGCTGCTCCCGATGATCACGATCGCTGCGACCTGCGTGATCTTCGGCCTGTTTAACTTTCTGCCTCTGCGCAACCTGATCCAGCCCATTCTGGGAGACAGGCTGGCAGGTAATGATTATTCAGGTCTGCCAACCAACATGATGCTCGTGCTTGCTACCCTGGTCGTGCTGGCTGCAGCCTGGCTCAATCATCAATATGGCTTTAGGAAAGGCGGCTCCGGTGTAGCTGCGGCTGACCACATCCACCATGCCCCAGTTTTCAATGAAATGTATGACAAGGCTGAAAACAGATTCTTCGATCCTTATGAAATCGGCTTGAAATTCGTCGGTTTTGCAGCTTCCGTTCTCTATCTGATGGATCGCCTAATTGACTGGATTTACGATTACGTTTCAGTGCAGGCCGGAGTGGGTGTTTCGCTCGGCATCCGCGCAGGCCATACAGGGAATTATTCAGTGTACCTGGCATGGTCGCTGATCGGATCCCTGCTGCTGACATTGTTTCTTTTGAGCTGAGAAGGGAGTCCTCTAGTGAATTCGCTGCTGATCTGGTTACCTATCCTGCTCCTGATTCTTTTAAATCTTCCATTTCTGAAGATCAGAGCAAGAATTGCATTGATCCTGACTGCACTGATGGCTGTTTATCAGATTTTCGTGGTTCTGACTAATCTCCCGGTCGGGAAGGGAGTCGAAAATTTTCTCTCCACCAAGTTCATCCTCAACTTTTCCACTGACAGTTTGAGCCTGATCGTATTGCTGTCGATCGGGATCGTACTTTTCGTGACTGCGCTGACCGGCTGGGAAACGATTGAAACCGAACCGGAAAAGATCCATTTCTACAACCTGCTGCTGGCGGCATTGATAGGAATGAACGCCACTACCATGACCAACGACATTTTTACACTGTATATATTCGTAGAGGCTACTGCTCTCTCCCTTTTTATTCTGATCGCGATGGAAAAAGGTCAGGCCGGACTGGAAGGTGCCTTCAAGTATCTGATACTCTCAGGAGTGGCTACAGCTTTCATGCTGATCTCGATCGCCCTGCTGATACTGCTGTCAGGCTCTACCACCTTCGACACTATCCATAATGCAATTGTCAACAGCGATCAGGCGGATCTGGTTAAATTAGCCCTGGCCATGTTCCTGGGCGGGCTGTTCGTTAAATCAGGACTCGTTCCTTTCCACGGCTGGCTGCCTGATGCGTATTCCTCTGCACCATCAGCAGTCTCAGTGTTCCTGGCCGGAATAGTTACCAAGGTTACCGGAGTATATGTGCTGATGAGGGTGGTACTTTCAGTTTTTGGATACAGCGTACCCCTGCAGACGGTTCTGATGTTCTTTGGAACTCTTTCCATCGTCGTGGGTGCGCTGGCAGCTCTCACCCAGAACAATTTCAAACGGATGCTTTCCTATTCCAGTATCAGCCAGGTGGGATACATCATACTGGGCCTCGGCTGCGGGACTCCGATGGCACTTGCCGGAGCAGCTTTCCATCTGTTCAATCATGCTATTTTCAAATCCCTTCTGTTCGTAAACGCGGCAGGAGTGGAGCAACGCCTGCAGACCGTCGATATGGACAAGATGGGAGGACTCGCTGAGAGGATGCCTTTCACGGGAGCCACTTCAGCGATCGCTTTCTTATCCACAGCCGGAGTACCGCCGCTTTCAGGATTCTGGAGCAAACTTCTGATAGTGCTGGCGCTCTGGCAGTCAAGCCACCATTATTACGCCGGTATCGCCCTGCTGAGCAGCCTTCTGACATTGACCTATCTGCTTACAATGCAGCGTAAAGTCTTTTTCGGAAAAATCAGGCCTGAGCTTTCCAGTCTCAGGGAAGCCGGTCCGCTGATCGTAATTCCCCAAGTCCTGCTGGCAGGCATTATTGTTGCTGCAGGTGTATTTGTAGTTTATTTCTTGAATGCTCTTTTCCTTCCGGTCGGAAATCTGCTGGGGTAAAACATGGTACATTTTATAATACTTTTGACTCTGCTGCTGCTCACCTCCCTCTGGACGGTGATGACTTCGACGCTGATGAGATCTGCGATCGGACTCGCCATCACAAGCGCTATTTTAGCGCTGATCATGTTCCTGCTTGACTCACCCCTGGCCTCGGTTTTCGAACTTTCCGTATGTGCCGGGCTGATCCCGGTGATTTTCATCATTACAATCAGCTTCACGCACAGGCTCGGGCGTGATGAAATCCAGGAACTCAGGGAGAGAAGGATCTCCAAGTTCTGGCCTCTTCCCGCTTTTCTGGGGTTGATCGGCCTTGTATTCAGCCTGTATGACATCATTCCGAAATTGGATATTCCTACCGTAGCTTGTTCAGATGACGTCAGGTACGTGATCTGGAACCTGAGACATCTGGATTTGATCGGTCAGATCCTGGTATTGTTCACCGGCGTTATCAGTACGCTGATCTTTTTCAAGGAGCACAGAAAATGAGTGACCTGTCCTTGATGTTCTGGCCCTTCAGCATTTTTATCCTGCTCATTTTCATCACAGGTATTTACTGCGTTCTGGCTACCATGAATCTGATCAGAGCGCTGATCGGCCTTGAGATTTTGATCAAAGCCGTGACCCTTTCCCTAATCCTGGCCGGGTATATCACCGGTAAAACCGCCCTTACCCAATCCCTGGTCATCTCTCTGATCATGATCGAAGTCGTGGTCGCTGTAGTCGCGGGCGGCATCATTCTGCATGTCTTCTGGCATAATGACAACATCAGTTCCAATTCACTGAGGACTTTGAAGGGATAGATATGGAAAACATCCTGCTTTCTCCGCCGCTGGCTTTCTTGATTGTGCTGGGTTCTTCGATTCTGCTCTTCCTGTTCCTGGCCGGACTGGCTTTCAGCAGGAAGAATAAAGCCCCAGGTGAAGGCAAAGCTTACGCCTGCGGAGAAGAAGCCCCGGACCAGCTGATCCAGCCGGATTACAGCAAGGTCTTCAAGTTCGCTTATTTTTTCACGATCCTGCATGTAACCACTCTCATGATCACCACAATTCCCGCGGAAACAATGGGCTCACTGGCGATCGCCGTCACCTATCTTCTGGTAATGGCTGTCGGCCTGTCACAGCTGATGAAAAGCTGAAATGGAAACATTAATAAAATGCCTGCCAAAAATATAGTGAGTAACAACATTTTACAAGAGGCTCTATGGATTTAATCACTAAAGCTGTAACCTGGGCTAGAATCAAATCACCGTGGGTGCTGCATTTCAACACCGGAGCCTGCAACGCCTGTGACATTGAGATTATTGCCAGTCTTACTCCCAGATATGACCTGGAGAGATTCGGGGTAAAGCTGATGGCCACCCCAAGGCACGCGGATGTTCTGCTCTGTTCAGGCCCTGTCACAAGACAGATCGAAAAAAGGCTGATCAGGATATATGAACAGATGCCTGAGCCGAAATTCGTGGTGGCGGTCGGTACCTGCGCCTGCAGCGGAGGAGTATTCAACGGCTGCTACTGCGTCAAGGGCGGCATCAACATGGCGATCCCGGTATCGGCTTACATTCCCGGCTGCCCGGCCAGTCCCAAGGCGATCATCGACGGGGTGGCCAAACTTTTATCAAGCCTGAAATAGTGCTGGATTCGGAGGAAAACAGATGGCGATAGAGGAAAAAGTCAAACAGGAGTTGAGTGATAAATTTCCATTTTTAAAAGACTCGCTGGTCATCAAAAGGGCACGCCGGATTTTCGTCGAAGTCCCGCCGGACCGGCTGATCGAAGTCGTGAAATTCGCACATTCCATCTCCTTCACTCATCTCTGCACAATTACCGGCCTGGACGAAGGAACCGATTTTGCCGCAATCTACCATCTGAGCGGCGATGCGCAGATGGTCTTGAATCTGAAAATTCACATTCCTAAAGATAATCCCGTCATTCAGTCCATCACAGGCACTTTCCCTGGCGGGCACATTTACGAACGGGAGCTCGAAGACATGCTGGGGATTAAAGTGGCGAATCTTCCACCAGGCAGGCATTATCCCCTGCCTGAAGACTGGCCTTCGGGAGAATATCCCCTGCGTAAGAACTGGCAGCCGAAGAATCCTGCCAAAGCTGATGGGGGTGCCAATGTCTAAATTCGGCGAAGTCAAGATACCGGTTGGACCTCAGCATCCAGCCTTAAAGGAACCTGCCAGCTTTCTGATGCAGTTGCGCGGCGAAAAAATCACCTCCACCAATATCATGCTCGGTTATAATCATCGGGGAATTGAAAAGGCCTGTGAACAGCGCACTTTTATCCAGTGCCTGTATCTGCTGGAGAGGGTCTGCGGGATCTGCTCCCATTCCCATTCCACCTGCTTCATTCAGGCAGTGGAAGAAATAGCCGGGCTGGAAGTCCCGAAGCGCGGCATCTACATCCGCACCCTGATCGCTGAACTGGAACGCATCCACAGCCACCTTCTCTGGCTGGGTGTGGCAGGCCATGAAGTAGGCTTCGACACCCTGCTGATGTATACCTGGCGGGACCGCGAAATCGTGATGGACCTGCTGGCTTCTACTACAGGCAATCGTGTCAACTACGGCATCAACACCATCGGCGGTGTGCGCCGTGATCTCAACGCCGATCAGATCAAAGAAATTCTCGCAGGCATCGATAAGCTTGAAGAGGCTACGAAATTTTACATTGGAGTGGCGACTGAAGAAGCCACCCTGATCGAGCGCTTATCCAATGTAGGAAAACTCAGCCATGAGGATGCTGTAAAACTCGGTGCTGTCGGTCCGACAGGACGTGCGTCAAACGTTCCTCACGATGTGCGCAGAGACGACCCTTACGCAGCATATGCGGAACTCGATTTCAAGGTGATCACAGACAATCATTGCGATGTATTCGGACGCGCTGTGGTGCGCCTTTTAGAACTGATGGAATCTTACAAACTGGTTCGCCAGATTCTTAAAAACCTGCCTGAAGGACCTATCACAGTCAAAGCTCCCCGGAAATTCCCTGCCAACGAAGCGGTCAGCAGATACGAAGCACCCAGAGGCGAAGACATTCACTATGTCAAAGGGAACGGCTCTGAGAAACCGGAGCGGGTCAAGGTCAGAGCTCCAACCATGTCCAACCTCCAGTCTGTCGCCAAAATGCTGGAAGACGGATTTCTCGCAGACCTGCCGATCGTGGTCGCAGCGATTGATCCCTGCTTCTCCTGCACGGACAGGATGATTTCAGTCACTAAGGATTTCAAGAACAAAGAAACCTTTGAATGGGAGCAGGTGCGGCAGATGGGCATCGACTGGCACAGGAAACGAGGCATCGACTTCGCGACTCTCAATCGCAAACTTGAATTGCGCGGGGTGAGATAAATGGTTACATCTGTTCTGCAAATCCTGATCTTTCCCGGTTTCATTTTTCTCCTGGTATTCGGGATGACGGCTGAATACGTCGACCGCATCATGTACGCCAGGCTGCAGAACAGGAAAGGCCCACCCTGGTTTCAGCCCTGGGCGGATTTTCTGAAACTGCTGGCCAAAGAAGACCTGGTCCCTGACTGCGCGGACGAAGAAGCCTTCAGGCTGATGCCGATTCTAGCGCTCGCTTCTGTGATCACAGCTTCTATTTATATTCCCATCTGGGGTTCACAGGCATTGTTTTCCTTCTCCGGCGACCTGATCGTGATTCTTTATCTGCTTACGATTCCCACCTTCACCTTTTTCCTGGGCGGGTGGTATTCGAGATCAATTTATTCACTGGTGGGCGCAGTACGCACACTGACCCAACTCTTCGGTTATGAAATTCCCCTGTTCATGGCGATACTGGCCGCTGCGATGCTTGCAGACGACTGGTCACTCTCCAAGGTCGTTCTATTTTACGGCACCCACCCGCTGTTTGTTTTATTCAACCTGCCGGGTTTCGTTGTAGCCCTTGTCTGCCTGCTCGGAAAGCTCGAAAAGACACCCTTTGACATTCCTGACGCTGAAACAGAAATCGTGGCCGGTCCGTTCACCGAATACTCCGGGCGCTGCCTGGCTTTTTTCAGGATGGCCCTCGACATCGAACTGGTTGTCGGCGCCATGCTGCTTTCAGCAGTATTCCTCCCCTTTGGCATGAATCTGGGAGCAGGCATCGGATTCGTTCTTTACATCCTGAAATCGCTCCTGATCATCTGTCTGCTGGCTGTGGCACGCACAGTTGTCGCAAGGCTGCGTATAGATCAGATGATCAGCTTCTGCTGGACTTACCTCGCTCCAGTGGCTTTCCTGCAGATAGTCTTGAATCTTTTCATTAAAGGATTTCTGCCCAAATGAGCATCATGCAAATGACAAAAGCTCAAGGAATACTAACAAAACTAATGCCAGAATTGGCTGACCTCAATATGCAAATCACTCGAAAAGGAGTTTTGTAACTATTCCTATGAAACTACCTGGAAAAATGACTGATTTCGTGCTGGGACTGCTGTTTAAAAAACCCGCCACCCTGGATTATCCGGCCACTGACAAGTCCGGAATGCCTAAGGGATTCAGGGGACGCCCCTGCTTTCACAAGAATCTCTGCATCGGCTGCAAAATGTGCATGCGGGACTGCCCCTCCGGCGCGATCACCATTATCAAGGCCGGAGAAAAGATCTTCGACTGCGAACTTGACCAGAGTAAATGTATTTATTGCGGGCAATGCGTGGATTCATGCCCCAAGAAAGCTCTGGAAATTACTAGCCTGTTCGAACTGGCAGCTTTTGATACAAAATCATTGCGAATCGATATCAATGTCGACAGTCCTGTCCCTGAAAAAAAAGCTTGAAAATTCCGGAAAACTTGCCATACTCGGCGTAGGATCCGAACACGCAGGCGATGATATCGCAGGCATTCTCGCGATTCAGGAAATAGACAGAGTCAGAAAATCCTTCAGGATCCCTGTGAAAACTTTCAAAGGATTCACAGCTCCAGAAAACGTAACAGGTGAAATCCGCAAATTCAAACCGTCCCACATCCTGATCATCGATGCCGCAGATTTCGGAAAGAAACCAGGATCAGTGGAAATATTAACCCTTGACGGGATAGATGGAGTCTCATTTTCCACCCACAGACTGCCGATCAAAATCCTGGCGGATTACTGCATCAAAACCATGGGCTGCGAAGTGACTGTGCTTGGCATTCAACCGAAAAGCCTGACTGTAGATACTCCGGCCTGCCCTGCTGTTGTCAAAGCCTCAAAGAAGATCAGCGGGATGCTTGGGAAGATATTCAGGAAAGAGTAACTTAATCCAGCTTCACAGCTGATCACTCCGCTCACAGCTGGCTCTAAATCCTGCTCCGTCCTGTCTC